>DASQVL010000291.1:0-8371 GCA_035640795.1 Crenalkalicoccus sp.
GGTCTCGATCCGCTGCCGCAGCGCGGCCGGCGCCGGGTCGCGCGGCAGCGCCTCCTTCAACTCGCGCTCCAACCCGATCAGCGCCTCGCGCAACGCCTGGCAATCCGGGCAGCGCTCCACATGCTCGGCGAGCGCGGCCGCCGCGGCGGCGTCCAGCTCGCCATCCAGCTCGGCCTGCAGCAGCAGCCGGTACTGCGCGCAGCCTGCCGCCATCACGCCTCCTCCGCCGCCGGCCGTAGCAGCGCGCTGCGCGCCCGCCACAGCCGCGACATCACCGTGCCAATCGGCACGCCGGTGACCGCCGCGATCTCCCGGTAGGAGAGCTCCTGCACGCTCCGCAGCAGCAGGCATTCGCGCAGCTCGGCGGGCAGCGCCGCGACGCGGCGGGCGAGGTCCCGCCCGGTCTCGCGCGCCACCAGCACCGCCTCCGGCCCCGGCTGCGGATCAGGCAGGGCCGCGCCCATCGCCTCGTCCAGCTGCACCTCCCCCGCGCCCTGCCGCGCCGCCAGCGCGGCATAGGCGGCATTGCGCACGATGCGCAGCAGCCAGGCGCGGACATCGCCGCCGCGCCAGCCCTCCCCGTAGCGCAGCGCGCGCAGCACCGCCTCCTGCACCACGTCCTCCGCGGCTGCAGCATCGCGCAGCAGCCAGCGCGCGAGCGCATGCGCCGCGTCGAGATGCTCGAGAATCGCCGCGGCGAGCGCTGGGGGGGCACCGGACGGCGCAGCCCCGATCACTCGCCGAGGCTGCGACGACCTCCGCATGCCGGCCCCCCTGGCCCGTCACGCCACCACGATCTGCGCGGTCATGTGCGGGTGCAGAGTGCAGTAATATCCGTACCGGCCGGGCTTTTCGAGCCGGACGCTGAAGGTCTCGCCGGTATCGATCAGCGGCGAGCGGAAGGCGCGCGGCGTGTCGCTGCTGACGATGCTGTGCGGCTCGTCGTCCTGATTGCGCCAGGTGACCTCCGTCCCCGGCGTCACATGAAGCTCCTCCGGATGGAAGGCGTAGCCCTCGATGACGATCTCCGCGGCCGCCGCGCGCACCGGGCGCGCGACGCCGAGCAGTGCGGCGCCGAGGAGGAGGCGGCGGGGGATCGGAGCGAGGCGCGGCATGCCTCAGGTCCCGAGCGGAGTAGTGACGACGGCGAGCGGCGCATCCCCGCGCACCAGCGTCACCCGGTTGACGCCGAGGGTGCTGCGCAGCTGCCCCGCCGGCAGGTCCTTGATCGGCCCCGGCGTTCCCTGCCCCGGTGGGGATTGCGGGAAGGCGAGGGAGCGGCCGGAATGGAAGGCCAGGTTGCCCTCCACCTTCTGCAGCGTCTGGTGGATGTGACCGTTCAGCACGGTGACCGAGCCGAAGCGGCGCATCAGGGAGAGCGCCTGCGCGCCGTCCTCCGTGCCCCAGCCCCAGGACTCGTACACCACCCAGAGCGGGATGTGGCTGAACACCACGATCGGCGTGCTGGCGCTCTGCCCCTGCAGGTCGCGCGCCAGGAATTCGAGCTGCGCCGCGCCCAGCATGCCCATCTTGCCGGGCTTCAGGTCCATCACGTTGTTGAGCCCGATGAAGTGGACGCCGCCCGCATCGAAGCTGTAGGCGCCGCCATGCTCGCGGCCTTCCGGCAGCCGGGCGTAGTAGGCCGCGCCGTCATCGCCGGCGACGTCGTGCTCGCCGGGGACGAAGCGCGTCTCGAGCCCCGTGCCCTTGATCATCTGCTGGGCGAGGTCGAACTGGCCCTCCCGCGAGAGGTGCGTGACGTCGCCGGTGTGCAGCATGAAGGCCGGGGCCTCGGCCTTGGCGAGCGCCAGCCCCTCGGCGAGCGTCGTGGTGGGGTCCGGGTTCGGCGCCGCCTTGAAGCCGAGATGGCTGTCGCTGATCTGGACGAAGCGGAAGCCGCCCGCCGGCTGCGCCGCGGCGCTGCCGAGCAGGGCGGAGCGCGGCACGCCGCCGGCCACCGTCCAGACCAGGCCGCTGCCGGCCCAGAGCATGCAGGTGAGCGCCTTGCGGCGCCCCGGTTGCGGGTGCTGGTCGGGCATCGTCCCCTCCTTGGCGTGCGTGCCGGGGAGAGGATCGGCAGGAGGACCGTTTTATTCCCTTGGGTTTATTCCCGGGCCGGCGCCGGGCTAGGCTGCCGGCCATGTCCGCCCCCGACCGCTTCCGCAACGCGCCGGCCATCCGCGCCCCGCGCGGCCTGGAGCGCAGCTGCCGCGCCTGGACCACCGAGGCGGCGATGCGCATGCTGATGAACAACCTGGACGAGGAGGTCGCCGAGCGGCCGGGCGAGCTCGTCGTCTATGGCGGCATCGGCCGCGCCGCCCGCGACTGGCGCTGCTACGAGGCGATCGTCGCCACCCTGAAGCGGCTGGACGAGGAGCACACCCTGCTGGTGCAGTCCGGCAAGCCGGTCGGCGTGTTCCGCACCCATGCGGACGCGCCGCGCGTGTTGATCGCCAACTCCAACCTGGTGCCGCGCTGGGCGAGCTGGGAGCACTTCACCGAGCTCGACCGCAAGGGACTCATGATGTACGGCCAGATGACGGCCGGCTCCTGGATCTACATCGGCAGCCAGGGCATCGTGCAGGGCACCTACGAGACCTTCGCCGAGGCCGGGCGGCAGCATTACGGCGGTGCGCTGGCGGGCCGCTGGATCCTGACGGCCGGGCTCGGCGGCATGGGGGGCGCGCAGCCGCTGGCCGGCGTCTTCGCCGGGGCCTCCGTGCTGGCGGTGGAATGCCAGCCCTCGCGCATCGAGAAGCGACTGGAGACCAGGTATCTCGACCACCGGGCGGAGAATCTGGACACGGCGCTCGCCATGATCCGCGCCGCCTGCGCGGAGCGGCGCGCCATCAGCGTCGGCCTGCTGGGCAACGCGGCGGAGGTATTCCCCGAGCTGGTCCGCCGCGGCGTGGTGCCGGACATCGTGACGGACCAGACCAGCGCGCATGATCCCGCCAATGGTTACCTGCCGGCCGGCTGGACGCTGGCCGAGTGGGAGGAGCGGCGGGAGCGCGACCCGGCGGGCGTCGCCGCCGCGGCGAAGCGCAGCATGGTGGCCCATGTGCAGGCGATGCTGGACTTCCAGGCACGCGGCGCGGCGGTGCTCGACTACGGCAACAACATAAGGCAGATGGCGAAGGAGGAGGGGCTCGCCGGCGCCTTCGGCTTCCCGGGCTTCGTGCCGGCCTATATCCGCCCCCTCTTCTGCCGCGGCATCGGCCCGTTCCGCTGGGCCGCCCTCTCCGGCGACCCGGAGGATATCCGCCGCACCGACGACAAGGTGCGCGAGCTGATGCCCGAGGATGCGCACCTGCACCGCTGGCTGGAGATGGCGGAGCGGCGCATCGCCTTCCAGGGCCTGCCGGCGCGCATCTGCTGGGTGGGCCTCGGCGACCGCGACCGCCTCGGCCTCGCCTTCAACGAGATGGTGGCGCGGGGCGAGATCGGGCCCATCGTCATCGGCCGCGACCACCTGGACAGCGGCAGCGTCGCCTCGCCGAACCGGGAGACGGAGGCGATGCGCGACGGCTCCGACGCCGTCTCCGACTGGCCGCTGCTGAACGCGCTGCTGAACACCGCGTCGGGCGCCAGCTGGGTCTCCATCCACCATGGCGGCGGCGTCGGCATGGGCTTCTCCCAGCATGCCGGCATGGTGGTGGTGTGCGACGGCACGCCGGAGGCGGCGCGGCGGCTCGCGCGCGTGCTGTGGAACGACCCGGCGACCGGCGTGATGCGTCACGCCGATGCGGGCTATGAGGACGCCATCGCCTGCGCGCGGGAGCATGGGCTCGATCTGCCCATGCTGGGCTGATGGCAGTCACGCCGGGGGCCGTGCCCCTCGCTGCGCTGCGCGCGGTGATGGAGGGCGAGGCGTTGACGCTGGCGGAGGGCTGGCGCGCGGCGATGGAGCGCAGCGCGGCGGCGCTGGCCGCGCGGCTCGCGGAGGCGTCGCCGATCTACGGCGTGAACACCGGCTTCGGGAAGCTCGCCGCAACCCGCATCGCGCCGGACCGGCTGGCCCAGCTGCAGCGCAACCTGATCCGCAGCCACGCCGCCGGCACCGGCCCGCTGCTGCCGCCGCCCGTGGTGCGTCTCACCCTGGCGCTCAAGGCGCTCTCGCTCGCGCGCGGCGCCTCCGGCGTGCGGCCGGTGGTGGTGGAGGCGCTGCTCGCGCTGTTGGCGGCCGATGTGCTGCCCGCCATCCCGGCCAAAGGCTCGGTCGGCGCCTCGGGCGACCTCGCGCCGCTTGCCCATCTCTCCCTGGTGCTGATCGGCGAGGGCGAGGCCTTCGCCGGCGAGGCCGTGCTGCCCGGCTCGGAGGCGATGGCACGCGCCGGCGCCACGCCGCTCGAGCTCGCGCCGAAGGAGGGCCTCGCGCTGCTGAACGGCACGCAGGTCTCGACCGCGCTGGCGCTCGCTGCGCTGTTCGCGGCGGAGCGGCTGCTGCGCACCGCCCTGCTGGCCGGCGCGATGAGCGTGGACGCGGCGCGCGCCAGCGACACGCCCTTCGATGCGCGCATCCACGCGCTGCGCGGCCAGCCCGGCCAGATCCGTGCCGCCGCCGTGCTGCGCGCGCTGCTCGCGGGCAGCGCGATCCGCGAGAGCCACCGCTTCGGCGATCCGCGCGTGCAGGACCCCTATTCGCTGCGCTGCCAGCCGCAGGTCGCCGGCGCCTGCCTCGACCTGCTCGACCAGGCGGCGCAGGTGCTGGAGCGGGAGGCCAACGCGGTCACCGACAACCCGCTGGTGCTGGCCGATGGCGAGGTGCTCTCGGGCGGCAATTTCCACGCCGAGCCGGTGGCCTTCGCGGCGGACATCATCGCACTCGCCCTCGCCGAGCTCGGCGCGATCAGCGAGCGGCGCACCGCGCTGCTGACCGACCCCGCCCTCTCCGGCCTGCCCGCCTTCCTGGTGCGCGATCCGGGGCTGAACAGCGGCTTCATGCTGGCGCAGGTGACCGCCGCCGCGCTGGTCGCCGAGAACCGCGCGCTCGCAGCGCCGCGCAGCGTGGACAGCCTGCCCACCAGCGCGAATCAGGAGGACCATGTCAGCATGGCGGCCGGCGCCGCGCTCCGCCTGCACGAGATGGCGGACAACCTGGCCGGCATTCTGGCGATCGAGCTGCTGGCCGGCGCGCAGGGTCTGGAGTTTCACCGCCCGCTGCAGAGCGCGCCGTCCATCGAGCGCGCGCATGGCCTGGTGCGCAGCGCGGCCGGACCTTGGGAGGAGGACCGCGTCATGGCGCCCGACATCGCCGCGGTGAAGCGGCTGGTGGAGCGCGGCCGCTTCGCGGAGCTGGTGGGGACGCCCTGATGTTCGACCGCGTCTGGCTGGATGCGCAGCTCGCCACCATGGATGGGCCGGCCGGGGACCCGCTCGGCGTGATCGAGGACGGCGCGGTCGCGGCGTGCGACGGGCGCATCGCCTGGCTCGGCCACCGCGCCGACCTGCCCGGACCGGCCGCCGAGACGGTGGAGTGCGGCGGCGCCTGGATCCTGCCCGGCCTGGTGGACTGCCACACCCATCTGGTCTTCGCCGGCGACCGTGCGGGGGAGTTCGAGCAGCGCCTGGCCGGCGCGAGCTACGAGCAGATCGCCGCTGCCGGCGGCGGCATCCGCGCGACAATGCGCGCGACCCGCGCGGCCGATGAGGACCGGCTGCTGGCGCTGGCCGCGCCCCGCCTCGCCGCGCTGATGGCGGAAGGCGTCACCACCGTCGAGATCAAGTCGGGCTATGGCCTCGATGAGGCGACGGAGCTGCGCCAGCTCCGCGTGGCGCGCCGGCTCGGCGCGCTGCACCCGGTCTCCATCGTCACGACGCTGCTGGCTGCGCATGCCGTGCCGCCGGAATATGAGGGGCGCCGCGCCGAGTATGCGCGCCAGGTTGCCGATGTCATCGTCCCGGCTGCGGCCGCCGCCGGCCTGGCCGATGCGGTGGACGTGTTCCACGACCGGCTCGGCTTCTCGGACGCGGAGACGGAGTGGGTGCTGGACTCGGCGCGCCGCGCCTTCCTGCCCCTGAAGCTGCACGCCGACCAGCACGGCGATGCCGGCAGCGCGGCGCTCGCCGCCCGCTGGGGCGCACTCTCCGCCGACCATCTGGAACGCGCAAACGCCGCGGGCCTCGCCGCGATGGCGCGCGCCGGCACCGTCGCGGTGCTGCTGCCGGGCGCGACCTACTTCCTGCGGGAGACGGCGCTGCCGGACATCGCTTCCATGCGCGCGGCGGGGTTGCGCATGGCGGTCTCGACGGACATGAATCCAGGATCCTCTCCCGCGCTGTCGCTGCTGCTGATGCTGAACCTCGCCTGCACGATCTTCCGCCTGACGGTGACGGAGGCGCTGCTCGGCGTCACGCGGCACGCGGCCGCCGCGCTGGGTCTTGCCGATCGCGGCCGGTTGGCGCCGGGGCTGCGCTGCGACCTTGCGCTCTACCGCGTCTCCCGCCCTGCCGAGCTCTGCTATTGGATCGGCGGCAATCCTTGTGTCGGCCGAGTGGCTGCGGGACAAGATGCGCGCGTGGTCGCGGGGCGATGACCCTCTCCGCCGCGGCGGTCGAGGCGATCATGCACGAAGGCGTGAAGCTGGCCGCGCAATGGGGCGTGGAGGTGCTGGAGGCGGCGGGCGGCCGCGCCCTGGTGCGGCTGCCGCGCCGCGTGGACCTGCTGCGGCCGGGCGAGACCGTCTCCGGCCCTGCGCTGATGGGGCTGGCGGACGTCGCCATGTGGGCGGCGCTGCTCGGCACGGCGGGGGGGCACGACGACAGCGTGACCTCCGCGGTGACGGTGAACTTCCTCCGCCCGGTGGGGCCCGGCCCGACGCTGGCCGAGGCGCGCATCCTCAAGCGCGGCAGGCGCATGGTGTTCGGCGAGGTGCTGATGCGCGCCGAGGGTGCGGAAGATGTCGCGGTGCACGTGACGACGAGCTGGGTGGTGATCGCGCCGGGGCGGTAGCGGGCCCGGCGCTGACCCCCGGGCACTCACCCTCGGGGCGCTCACCCCCCGGCGCTCAACCCAGTGTCAGCCCGCCATCCACCGTCACCGTCTGCCCCGTCACCATCGCCGCGCCCGCCAGCAGGAACACCATCACCTCGGCCAGGTCCTCCGGCCGGCAGCGGCGCTTCAGCAGCGCGCGCTCGATCGAGCCCGAGCGCTCGCGCTCCGTCCACGCCACCATCCAGCCGCTGTCCACCGCGCCGGGGGCCACGGCGTTCACCCGCACCTCCGGCGCCAGCGCCCGCGCCAGGTTCTTCGTCATGTTGATCAGCGCCGCCTTCAGCGCGCCATAGGGCAGCGAGGACCCGACGGCGTCGAGGCCCGAGATCGAGGCGGTGTTCACCACAGCGCCGCCCGCCGCCTTCAGCGCGGGTGCCGCCGCCTTCGTGCAGCGGAACACGCCGAGGAGGTTCACCTCGAACACCGTGTGCCACAGCTCCTCCGTCACGCGGTCGAGCGCCGCAGGCGGAATGCTCTGCCGCGTACCCGGCGTGCCGGCGTTGTTCACCAGGAAGTCAAGCCGGCCGAGCTCCGCCGCCGCGCGCTCCACCATCGCCTCGGCGGCGCCGGCCCGGCCGACATCGCCGGGGGCGGAGATGACGTCGAAGCTGCGCGCGCGGAGCGCTGCCACGGCCTCCGATCCGCGCGCGTCCTCGGCCAGGTGGTTCAACGCGACCTTGCAGCCCGAGGCCGCGAGCAGCGTCGCGGTCGCCAGTCCGATGCCGGAGGAGGCACCGGTGACCAGCGCCGCCTTGCCCTTCAGATCGTAGCGAATCATTTCGTTCCCTCCGTGCCGCGCCGGCGCAGCAGATAGCGCTGCCGCCCCTCCATCACCAGCGCGCCCGCCTGGTTGTGGATCGTGCTGGCGAGGCCGAGGATGCCGGTGCTGCGCTGCGGCGTCAGCTCCGCGACCTCGAGCACGGGATAGAGCGTGTCGCCCAGCACGACCGGGTGCAGGAAGCGGCTCGACTGCTCGATGAAGCCCTTGAGCGAGTCCTCGACCATGTGGGGGAACAGCCCGGCGCCGGCGCAGCTCTGAATCAGCACCTGAAAGCCGTGCGCCAGCAGGTCGGGCAGACCACGGGCGCGGCAGAACTCGCGGTCGTAGTGGATCGGGTGATTGTCTCCGGAGGCGGCCTGGAAGGCGGCGAAGATACCGGAGGTCATGGTGCGGGAGGGCAGCGGGAAGCGCTCGCCCAGCGTGAAGTCCTCGAAGTAGCGCTGGCGCTCGATCAGGCGATGCGCGCGCGGGTCGAAGCCGCTCACGGCGGCGTGTAGCCAAGCGCCCGGTCGCGCGCCACCGCCTCCGCATCGCGCGCGGCCGGATCACCGAAGCCGCCGCCGCCCGAGGTCTCGAGCCGCACGCGGTCGCCGCGC
>DASQVL010000292.1:0-4944 GCA_035640795.1 Crenalkalicoccus sp.
TCGGGCGGCACGGGCAGCGTGCCCAACACTGCGCCGCGCGCCGTGCCGCCCGGGCCGGCCGGCTCGCCCCCGGCGACCGGTGAGACACCGGTCCGCTGAGGCGGCCGCGGCCGGGCCGTGTGACACGAGGCGGATGGAGCGGGTCCTGGGGGAGGAAGCTGCCTTCCTCCCCGGCCCGCGGTCGGTCCGAATGTGCGCATCGGAGACGGGCCCGCGAAGGGCGTGAGTCGCTGGCTCACGAAAGCTGGACCGGCATCGCGCTGACCGCGGTCGGCGTGATGCCGTTCTCACAGCTACGCCTCAGCGTGACAGCAGCCACTCCGGCAGTCCCGTGACCAGGGTCACCGGGAACAGCGTGATCAGCACCACCGTCACCACCAGCAGCAGGAAGAAGGGCAGGGAGGCGCGGGCGACCTCCGTCTGCTCCTTGCCCGTCATGGTCTGCATGACGAAGAGGTTGAAGCCCACGGGCGGCGTGATCTCCGCGATCTCCACCAGCAGCACGATGAAGATGCCGAACCACACCAGGTCGAAGCCGGCATGCTGCACCAGCGGGATGACGATGGAGGTGGTGAGCACGATCATCGAGACTCCGTCCAGCGCCGTCCCCAGCAGCACATAGACCACCGTGAGGATGGCGATCAGCCCATAGGGGCCGAGATTGGCGTGCACGACCGCCTCGGCCAGCGCCGCCGGAATGCCGGTCAGCGCCATCGCCTTGGTCAGGAAGGAGGCGCCGGCCAGGATGAAGATGATCATGCAGGAGAGCCGCGTCGCCCCCTGCAGGCTGTCCAGGAAGTTCCGCCAGGTGAGGCTGCCGGTGACGCCGGCGAGCAGCAGGGAGCCGAGCACGCCGAAGGCGGCGGCCTCCGTCGCCGTGGCCCAGCCCACGAACATCGTGCCGATGACGCCGACGATCAGCAGCCCGCAGGGGATCAGCTGCGCACTCTGCCGCAGCTTGGCGCCGAGGCGCATGGGCGGCTCCGGCGGCGGCTGCTTCGCGGGGTTCAGCATCGCCCAGACGGCGATGTAGGCGCTGAACAGCAGCATCACGATCAGGCCCGGCAGGCAGCCCGCGATGAAGACGCGGACGATCGAGACCTCCGCCGCCACCGCGTAGACCACCATGATGATCGAGGGCGGAATCAGGATGCCGAGGGTGCCGGAGGTGGCGAGGCTGCCGATCGCGACGCGCTCGTCATAGCCGCGGCGCCGGAGCTCGGGCAGGGCGATCTTGGAGACGGTCGCACAGGTGGCGGCCGAGGAGCCGGAGACCGAGCCGAAGATGCCGCAGGCCAGGATGTTCACGTGCAGCAATCGCCCGGGGATGCGCCGCACCCAGGGGGAGAGGCCGTTGAACAGCTCCTCGGAGAGCTTCGTGCGGAACAGGATCTCGCCCATCCAGACGAACATCGGCAGGGCGGCGAGGGTCCAGGATCCCGTGCTCTCCCAGAAGGCGGAGGCGAGGAACTGGCCGGGCATGGGGTGGACGACGCTCATCGCCACCCAGCCCACCGCGGCGAGCGCCATGGCGATCCAGAGGCCCGCGCCGAGCAGCAGGCAGAGCAGGACCAGCAGGAACAGCGCGAGCCCGAGCAGCCCCATCCCGCTCAGACCTCGGCCGAGAAGTCGCCGGCGGCGGCCCGCGCCTCGGCCGCTTCCACATAGCCCGGCCTGCCCCCGCGCAGCACGGTGGCGAGCTCATCCAGCACGGCGACCAGCAGCAGGCCGGAGCCGAGCGGCATGGCGAGCTTCGGGATCCAGAGCGGGATGGGCAGGGTGCCCTGCGCCACCTCCTCGATCTCCCGGCTGAACAGCGTGTCCTGCGCGGTCCACCAGGTGATGTATCCGACGATGGCGGCGGCCAGCAGCAGCACCAGCGCTTCCGCCACGCGCCGGGTGCGGGGGCCGAGCCGCTCGAGGAGCATGCCGACGCGGATCAGCTCGCCCCGGCGGAAGGTGGCGGCGAGGGCGAAGAAGGTCGCGGAGACGCAGAGATAGGCGCTGACGTCATCGGCCGCGGGCAGTTGCAGCTCCAGCTGCCGCAGCGCGACCTGCGCCATCATCACGAGGAAGATCGAGAGCAGGGCGAGCGCGGCGAGCCCCGCGCTCGCGGCGTAGAGCGCGTCCAGCAGCCGCCGCACTCAGGCCGAGGCCCGGTAGGCGTCGATCAGCTTCCTGCCGTCCTCGCCGGCCCTGGTGAGCCATTCCTTGACGATTTCGTCGCTGACCTTCTTCAGCTCGGCGAGCAGCTGGGGCGAGGGCTCCTCCACCGCCATGCCGCGGGCGGCGAGCGTGTCCTGTGCCTGCTTGCGCGCCTCGGCGGAAAGCTGCCAGCCGCGCGTCTCGGCCGCCGCCGCCGCCTCGCGCACCGCCTTCTGCTGGTCGGCGGGCAGGGCATCCAGTGCGCGGCGGTTGGCGAAGATGATGTTGCGCGTGAAGGTGAAGCCGACGGGCGTGAACACCTTGGCGTAGTCCCAGGCCTGGGTGTCCACGCCGGTCGCGGCGCTGGTGACCATGGCGCTCACCACGCCGGTCGCGAAGGCCTGCGGCACCTCGGCCGCCTGGACAAGCGTGGGCACGGCGCCGATCAGGGTCGCGAAGCGGTTGGTCATCACGTTGAAGGTGCGGAGTTTGGCGCCCTTCAGCTGCTCCAGGCTGGTGAGCTTCTCGTTGGTGTAGAAGCCGGAGGGCGGCCAGGGCACCTGGTAGAGCACGGTCATGCCCTGGCGGGCGAAGCGCGCCTCGATGAAGGGCTTCGCCAGGTCGGTCAGGCGGCGGGCTTCTTCATAGGTGGTGACCAGCTGGGGGATGCCGTCCACCTCCAGCATCGCGTCCTCGTTGCCGTAGGCGGAGCCGAGGATCTCGCCCAACTGCACCTGGCCGGACTGCACGCCGCGCTTGATCTGCGGCATCGGCAGCAGGGTGCCGTTGCTGAACACCTGGATCTGCAGCGCGCCGCTGGTGGCCTTGCCCACCTCCTCCGCAAAGGCCCGGGCGTTGCGCGTGTGGAAGTTGGTGTCCTGGTAGGGGGTGGCGAACTGCCAGCGCGTCTCCGCGGCGGCGGGGCGAAGCCCGGCGGCGGCGCAGCAGGATGCGGCCGCAAGCAGGCTGCGGCGGGTAATCGCCATGGTCGAAGCCCCCGTTCACATGACCGTTGCGGCCGGAACCATGCGCCGCGCGTCTCGGCCGGCGCAAGGGGGGCGGATCCTGGGACAGGGGCGGCGGAGCGCAGGCTGCACTGCGGGTGTGCCGGCCTGGGGTGCGGGTGACCGGTTTGCAGGCGGGTCGGCGGCTCGCTCCTGGACCAGGGCCCGGCATGGGTCGCGCGACGGCGGGGAAGCGAGCCGGCGAAACGGATGAGAAAAAGCTTGGTGGGGTCTTGGGGGAGGAAGTTCCCTCCCTCCCCCAAAGGCCGCCCACGCCGCGCGCTCACCCGCTGGAAGCGACGTAAGCCTTCAGCTCCTCAGCCTGATGCTCCGCCTCCTCGATCCGCGCCTTCACCAGGTCGCCGATCGAGACGAGGCCGGCCAGGCGGCCCTCCGCGTCGATCACCGGCAGGTGGCGGATGCGCCGGCGCGTCATCAGCGCCAGCGCGTCCGGCACGCGCGCCTCCGGCGCAACGGTGACGAGGTCGCGCGTCATCAGCTGCTCCACCGGAAGGCGGGACGTGCCCGGACCGTGACCGGCCATGCCGCGGACGATGTCGCGCTCGCTGATGATGCCGAGCAGCCTGCCCGCCGCATCGCGCACCAGGGCAGCGCCGATGCGGTGCTGGGCGAGGGTGCGCGTGACGGCGTGGATCGGGTCCTCCGGCCCGACGGAGATGACTTGGCTGCCCTTGGTCTTCAGGATGGAGGCAATGATCATGGGGGGTCCTCCTGCATCTCCCGACCCTCCCCGCCTTCCTCGGAGGGTGCAAGCGAAACCCGTGCTGCGCTGCGGCATACCCGTGCGGTGCAGCATCACGAAAGGCGGCGCTACTCTGCCGCGTGGGCAGCCGGGGCAGGCTCGACGGTGAGTTGTGTCCGCACCAATTCGGCAAAGCGCCCATTCTCCCGGACCAGCGCGTCGAAGGTGCCGCGCTCGACGATCCGGCCGCTCTCGAAGACCAGGATCTCGTCCGCGTCGCGGACGGTGGAGAGGCGGTGGGCGATGATGAAGGTGGTGCGCCCGGCCATCAGGCGGCGCAGCGCCCGCTGCACCCGGGCCTCGGTCGCCGCGTCCAGCGCGCTGGTCGCCTCGTCCAGTATCAGCACGGGCGGGTCCTTCAGCAGGGCGCGGGCGATGGCGAGCCGCTGGCGCTGCCCGCCCGAGAGGTTGCCGCCGCGCTCCCCCACCATGGTGTCGTAGCCCTTGGGCTGGCGCAGGATGAAGTCGTGCGCCTCCGCCATCGCGCAGGCCTGCTCCACCTGCTCCTGCGTCGCGTCGTGGCGGCCGACCAGCAGGTTGTCGCGGATCGTGCGGTTGAACAGCATGCTCTCCTGGAACACGACGCCGATATTGGCGCGCAGGCTGTCCAGCTTGATGTCGCGCAGGTCGTGGCCGTCCAGCGTGATGCGGCCGGCGACCGGGTCCCACATGCGCTGCAGCAGCGCCATGGCGGTCGATTTGCCGGCGCCGGTCTGGCCGACCAGGGCGAGGGTGCGGCCGGGCGGCGCGGCGAAGGCCACGCCATCCAGGATGCGCGGGCCGCCGGGATAGGCGAAGGCCACGCCCTCGAACGCCACCGCGCCGACGGCGCGGCCGAGATCCAGCGCGCCAGGCTTCTCCGGCACCGTGCTGCGGGCGTCCAGCACCTCGAAGAACTCGGCGATGGCGGGCGCCTGGAACACCAGCCGGGAGACGAAGCCGACCGCGCCCTCGAGCTTGCTGATCAGCAGGGTCGCAAAGCCCATGAAGCTCACGATCTCGCCGACCGAGGCCTCGCCGTTCAGGTGCAGC
>DASQVL010000293.1:0-3932 GCA_035640795.1 Crenalkalicoccus sp.
GCTTGCGGCGGTGGAGGTCGCGCCGGCGCGGGCGGCGACGTTGCTGGATGCGCTGTGAGCGCGCGCGCTCGGCAGGAAACAGCCTCGGCCGGGAGTCTTCCAGCCGAACCGGGCAAGCACCGTGGAGAAAGGATCAGAAAAAGGATGGTGGGGGTCTTGGGGGAGGAAGTTCGCTTCCTCCCCCAAGGGCAACCTACCCGGAAGGCGCCCGCTCCGCCGCTGTCACCACCGCCACCCCGAACTCCCTCAGCTGCTGCTCCGCAGACCCATCCTGCGCCGCCGGCAAGGTCATGCGCAGCTTCACGAAACGTCCCTGCACCACGCCGACGCAGGCGAAGCTGTCCGCCTGCAGCCCGCTGATGTAGGCCAACACCATCCGCAGGCAGGACAGCGCCGGCACGCCGTCCAGCCCGACTAGCGGCGCAATCGCCCAGCGCGCGGCGATGCGGTAGCCGCGATCGGGGCCCAGCGTCTCGATCTCCCGCTGCGCGGTGTCCAGCTCCGCCCGCACCGCGGGCGACTCCGCGCCGGGCGGCAGGTCCGCCCGGCGGCGATCATAAAGGTAGACCGTGGCGACGCCGGCCGCGCCGGTCACCGGCCGGTACTCCACCCCGATGCCGAGGCCGGCCTCGCCGCCCGGGCGGGTCGCGAAATCGGTCGCCGAGCCGCGGACGAAGCCCGCCGCCTCGCGCGGCAGCGCCTCCGCCAGGCTGGCCGGGGCCGGGGTCGGGAGTGCCGCCGCGGTGGCGGCGGCCAGGATCAGCGCGGGCATGCAGGGTAGCTAGTGCCGCGCCGCGCCTTCAGTAAGGGAGAATGCGCACCGGGGTCGCCCGCGGCAGGTCGCTCGCGCTGCGGTACAGCGAGAACAGGTCCGCCAGGATGGAGAGCGTCTCGCTGCTCCGCCCCTCCACCTCGTCCGCGCCGGAGGGGATGTGGTAATCCGTGCCGAGATATCGCACGGCGGCGAGGTCGCGCTCGCCCCCCTCGCCTGGCAGGACGCGGAAGATCTGGAAGACGTGCTGATCGTCGCAGGCCGGCACAGTGTCGGCCGGCGGGATCGCGCAGGTGCCGTCGCGGATGGAGGCGTAGCTGCCGCCGGTCAGGTAGCGCGGCCCGCGGCCCGGCCCGTCGCGCATCTGCGTCGAGACGATATCGCCGAGGTAGAGCATGATCGCCTCGGGCGAGCGCAGGGAGATCGAGAGGAGGCCGAGATCCACCGTCCCCGCCCGCTCCCCGCGGCGGCGCGGCGTGGCCTCCGCCTCGGGCCAGAGGCCGAGCGGCGCGGCGAAGCCCTCCGCGGCGAAGGCGGCCAGCCGCGCATCGCCGGGGCGGGTGCGCACCGCCTCCGGCAGGGCGCGGTAGCGCCGCACCGCGCCGGCCTCCTCGGCAGGCCCGCCCGGTAGGTCGAGCGGCACCCCGAGATGACCCGCCACCCAGTTGCGGCAGGTGATCCGGAGCGCACGCTGGATGAAGGCATCCGGCGGTGGCGGCTGGCCCGGGCGCGGCAGGATGGGTGGCATCGCGAAGCAGAAGCGCGGCTCCGTCCGGTAGCGCACCACCTGCAGCAGGCCGCCCGAGCGCACCAGCGCGACGTTCGGGTCGGAGAGCTGGGTCAGCCGCTCGAGTGCGTTCACCTGCTCGGGCTTGAGCGGTGGGCCGAGCTCCACCGCCTCCCGCACCGTCTCGGTCGTCAGGCCGAGCGCGATCAGGAGGCGCAGCAGGTTCTGGAAGCTCTGCGCCTCGCCCTCCCGCGGGTCGTTCACGAAGACATCGCCGCCGGCCGTCTCGATGCGGGCGATGAAGAGGCTGAACAGGTGCTCGGGCGCGAAGCCGCGCTGCAGGAAGAGGTCCACGGTCTGCACCGAGACCGGGGTGGCGATGCCGCGGGTGAACTCGCTGCTGTTGATCACCCCGAGGCCGAATTGCGCCTGGTTCTCGGTGATTGCGAGGGTCGGGCTCACGAAGAAGCCGGTCTGCCCCTGCACGGCGAACGGGACGGAGAAGCCGGCACCGGCCGTGTTGCTCTGCGGCGAATGGATGTCGGTGAAGCCCGTGAAGTAGAGCGGATGGTGCAGCGCGGCACGCAGCACGTTGAGCAGCAGCAGGTTGTTCTCCGCCCGCTCCACCTGGGTGTTGTAGGCCACCGCGCGTTCGTCCATCCGGCGGCCGCCGCACCCGCCCAGTGCCAGGCAGGCCAGGAGGAGGATGCCGGGGCGGACCGCCCGGCGCAGCAGGCCGGGCCGCGTGCGCATCGCGACGAAGCTAGGCAGCGGGCGCCGCAGCGGGCAAGCTCCGTCGATGCGCGTGCTGCTGCTCGGCCTGCTGCTGCTGATCGCCGTGCCGGCGGCGGCGGCGGAACTCAAGCTCGCCACCTGGAACCTCGATTGGCTCACCCTGCGCCCCGCCGGCGACCCGGTGCTGCCGCCCGACGTGGTGCCGCGCTCCCCGGCCGACCTGGCGCGGCTCGCGGGCTATGCCGCGCGGCTGGATGCCGATGTCGTCGCGCTGCAGGAGGTGGACGGGCCGGAGGCGGCGGGGCGGGTATTCGACCCGCGCGCCTACGCCTTCTTCTTCCCGGCCGAATCCGACGTGCAGCGCGCCGGCTTCGCCGTGCGGCGGACGCTGCGCGTCGCGCAGAACCCCGACCTCGCGGCACTGGACACGCGGCCGGAGGCGCGGTTCTCGCTGCGCCGCGGCACCGACATCACGGTGGAGGTGCCGCATGGCGCGCGGCTCCGCCTGCTCTCCGTCCACCTGCATGCGGGCTGCCGGGAAGGGCCGCTGGACGCGCCGGGCGGCCCCTGCGCGACGCTCGCCCGGCAGGCGGAGGTCCTGGCCGGCTGGATCGCCGCGCGGCGGCGGGAGGGCATCGCCTTCGCCGTGCTCGGCGACCTCAACCGCCGCATCCTGCGGCCGGATGACGGGCTGCTGCGCGTGCTGGACGCGGCGGCGCCACTGGTGCGGGTGACGGAGGGCGTCTCCGACCCCTGCTGGGCCGGACCGCGCGGCGGGCGGCCCTTCATCGACCACATCCTGCTGGGCGGCGAGGCGCAGCGCTGGTGGATCCCGGAATCGCTCCGCGTGCTGGTCTATGCGGAACGCGACCCGACGCTGCGCGACCGTCTGTCCGACCACTGCCCCGTCAGCATCCGGTTGGGCCTGCCATGAGCGACACGGAAGACGTAACAGGGCGCCTGCAGTCGAAGCGGGTGCAGCGCCTGCTGAAGCGCTACCGGGTGGAGGACGGGAAGGACTTCCGGCTGGACGACCACGACACGGGCGACACCGGCGGGCTGAGCCTGGAGAAAGCGGCGGCGCGCGCCCTGCTGGCGGAGGGGACGGCGCTGCTCAGCGAGCAGCAGGACATGCTCTACGCCCAGGACCGCTGGGCCGTGCTCTGCATCTTCCAGGCGATGGACGCGGCGGGGAAGGACGGCGCGATCAAGCACGTCTTCTCCGGCGTCAACCCGCAGGGCGTGAAGGTCACCAGCTTCAAGGCGCCGAGCACGCGCGAGCTCGACCACGATTTCCTGTGGCGGCATGTCGTCGCGCTGCCGGGCCGCGGCGAAATCGGCATCCACAACCGGTCCTGGTACGAGGAGGTGCTGGTCGCCCGCGTGCACCCGGAGGTGCTGGCGCGGCAGAAGCTGCCCGACGCGCTGCGCGGCAAGCACATCTGGCAGGAGCGGCTGGAGAGCATCGCCGACTTCGAGCGCCACCTGGCGCGGCAGGGCACGGTGATCCTGAAGTTCTTCCTGAACATCAGCGCGGAAGAGCAGCGCCGGCGCTTCCTCGCGCGCATCGAGGCGCCGGAGAAGAACTGGAAGTTCAGCGCCGCGGACGTGGCCGAGCGGCGGCATTGGGATGAGTATCAGGCGGCCTACGAGAAGGCGATCCGCGCGACCGCGGCGCCGCACGCGCCCTGGTACGTG
>DASQVL010000294.1:0-8427 GCA_035640795.1 Crenalkalicoccus sp.
GCTCCGCCTGCGCGGCCGCGAGGGGCGCGATCACCGCCTCCAGCAGCGCCTCCCGCCGCGCCGGGTCCTGCAGCGCGGCGTCGAGTGCAGCGGCGAGTTCGGCCTGGCGCGCATCGCGGCCGGCGACATAGCCATGGCCCACCGCGCCGCCTTCCAGCCGGACCGAGCAGCGCGTGACCGTCATCTCGCCCAGGTTGAAGGGGGCGCCATCCCCGCCCTGGCGGCCGCGGACCATCACCAGGCCCGTCTCCGGCCCGCGCAGCCGCTGGTGCGGGGGCAGGGGCGGCAGCGCGGCGAGCTGCGCCTCGATCTCCGCCGCGCCGGCGCGGGCCAGCACGCCCATCCAATGCCTGCGGTCGGGATCGGGATGGGGCGAGGCGGTCATCGGGTGTCCCGGAAAACGTCTAGACGATTAGATGTCGATCCCGCTATGGTCAAGCCGCATCGGCCACCACCAGGCGGCGCCATGATTGAAGTTTCAATGACACTCCCCGAGTCCCGGCCCGGCTTGGCGCCGCGCCTCGCCCGCGGCGGCGGGGTGGCGCTGTGGCGGCAGATCGTGCAGGCGCTGGAACGCGAAATCGCCGAGGGCGGCCCGAACCCCGGTCAGCGCCTGCCGACCGAGGCCACGCTCTCCGCCCGCTTCGGCGTCAACCGCCACACCGTTCGCCGCGCGATGGAGGAGCTGGAAGGCCGCGGCCTGATCCGGGTGGAGCAGGGGCGCGGCAGCTTCGTCGCCGAATCGGTGCTGGACTACCCGCTCGGCCCGCGCACCCGCTTCTCCGAGAACATCCGCCGCCAGCACCGGGAGCCGCAGGGGCGGCTGCTGCGGCTGGCGGAGGTGCCGGCGGACCGGATGGTGGCGGAGGCGCTGGGCATCCGCCGCGGCCGGCCGGTGGTCGTGGCGGAGCGGCTGGGCTCGGCCGATGGGCGGCCGCTGGTCATCGGCACGCATCATTTCAGTGCGGAGCGCTTCCCTGGCATCGCCGCCGAGCTGCGCGAGAACAGCTCCATCACCCGCGCGCTGGCCCTCTGCGGCATGCCGGATTACCGGCGCCTGGTGACGCGCGTGTCGGCGCGCATGCCGACGCCGGAGGAGGCGGCGCTGCTGGAGCAGCCGCGCGCCCGCCCCGTACTGGTGACGGAGGCGGTGAACGGCGACCCGGAGGGGAGGCCGGTGGAGCTCTCCATCGCCCGCTATGCGGCGGGGCGGATGCAGCTGGTCGTGGAGAGCTGACCCCAGGGGCGCAACACCTCGGGCCGCAAGACCGCAACACCTGGGGGCCGGCGTTCCGCCCACCCACAGGACGTGGTAGGAAGCCCCATGTCCTCCGAAGCGCTTCCCATCGCCCTCGGCGGCGACCATGCCGGGCTTCCGCTGAAGCGCGTCCTCCGCGCCGCGCTCGAAGCGGCCGGCCACCGCGTGCTCGATTTCGGCACCGAGGAGGCGGAGAGCGTGGACTACCCCGACTTCGCCCACCTGGTCTGCGCCGCGGTGCAGGACGGGCGCGCCATGCGCGGCGTCCTGGTCTGCGGCAGCGGCATCGGCATGGCGATCGCCGCCAACCGCCACCCTGGCATCCGCTGCGCCGTGCTGCACGACACCACCGAGGCGCGGCTCTGCCGCGCCCATAACGACGCCAACGTCGCCGCCTTCGGCGCCCGGCTGACCGGGCCGGAGGTGGCGCTGGACGCGCTGCGCGCCTTCCTCGACACCCCCTATGAGGGCGGGCGGCATGATCGCCGCCTCGACAAGCTCTCGCCCCCCGCCGAGGCCCGCCGATGAACGAGACGATTGCTGCCCGCAGCCCCGACCGCTTCTTCGCCGCGTCCCTCGCCGAGGCCGACCCGGAGATCGCCGCCGCCATCGGCCAGGAGCTCGGCCGCCAGCAGGACGGCATCGAGCTGATCGCCAGCGAGAACATCGTGAGCCGCGCCGTGCTGGAGGCGCAGGGCAGCGTCCTGACCAACAAGTACGCCGAGGGCTATTCCGGCCGCCGCTACTATGGCGGCTGCGAGTTCGTCGACATCGCCGAGAGCCTGGCGATCGAGCGCGCCTGCCGGCTGTTCGGCTGCGGCTTCGCGAACGTCCAGCCGCATTCCGGCGCGCAGGCGAACCAGGCGGTGTTCCTGGCGCTGCTCCAGCCGGGCGATGCCTTCATGGGCCTCGACCTCGCCGCCGGCGGGCACCTGACGCATGGCTCGCCCGCCAACCTCTCCGGCAGGTGGTTCAGGCCCGTGCCCTACACGGTGCGGCGGGCAGACCAGCAGATCGACATGGCGGAGGTGCGGCGGATCGCCCTGGAGGCACGGCCGAAGCTGATCATCGCCGGCGGCTCCGCCTATGCCCGCTTCTGGGACTTCGAGGCCTTCCGCCGGATCGCCGACGAGGTCGGCGCGCATGTCATGGTGGACATGGCGCATTTCGCAGGCCTGGTCGCCGGCGGCGCGCATCCCTCGCCCTTCCCGCATGCGCATGTGGTGACCACCACCACCCACAAGACGCTGCGCGGGCCCCGCGGGGGCCTGATCCTGACCGATGACGAGGCGCTGGCGAAGAAGATCAACAGCGCCGTCTTCCCGGGACTCCAGGGCGGCCCGCTGATGCACGTGATCGCCGCCAAGGCGGTGGCCTTCGGGGAGGCGCTGCGGCCCGACTTCCGCGCCTATGCGCGGCAGGTCGTCGCCAATGCCCGCGTGCTCGCCGAGACGCTGCAGGGCCAGGGTCTCGATCTCGTCACCGGGGGCACGGACAACCACCTGCTGCTGGTGGATCTGCGGCCGAAGAAGCTCACCGGCAAGGCGGCGGAGGGCGCGCTGAACCGCGCCCACCTCACCTGCAACAAGAACGCCATCCCCTTCGACCCGGAGAAGCCGATGGTGACCTCCGGCATCCGCCTCGGCACGCCGGCCGGCACCACGCGCGGCTTCGGGGAGGCGGAGTTCCGCGCGGTGGGTGCGCTGATCGGCGAGGTGCTGGACGGCCTGGCCCGCGCCAACGACGCCGCGGCCAACGAGGCGGTGGAGGCGCGCGTCCGCGAGCGCGTGCTGGCGCTGTGCCAGGAATTCCCGATCTACCCCTAGCGAAAGGGCACCCCCATGCGCTGCCCCTTCTGCGGCGGCGAGGACACGCAGGTGAAGGACAGCCGCCCGGCGGAGGAAGGGGCGGCGATCCGCCGCCGTCGCGCCTGTCCCGCCTGCGGCGCCCGCTTCACCACCTTCGAGCGGGTGCAGCTCCGCGAGCTCACCGTGGTGAAGTCGGATGGGCGGCGGGAGCCCTTCGACCGCGAGAAGCTGGCCCGCTCCATCCGCGTCGCGCTCCGCAAGCGCCCGGTGGACGAGGACCGCATCGAGCGCATCGTCAACGGCATCCAGCGCCGGCTTGAGGCGGAGGTGGAGAGCGAACTCGCCAGCCACCGCATCGGCGAGGCGGTGATGGACGCGCTGAAGGAGGTGGACGAGGTCGCCTATGTCCGCTTCGCCAGCGTCTACCGCAATTTCAACGAGGCCAAGGATTTCGGCGCCTTCCTGGGGCACCTGAAGGCCGCCGCCGGCTGATGCGCCCCGCCCCCCATGCGCGGGACGCGCCGCGGAGATCGCGGGACGCGTCGCGGGGATGACGGGTCAGGTGAGGGGATCCGGCCGCTCGCGCCTATCTCTCCGCGCGTGATACCGGTATGCGTTTGTGTTGACCCACAAACGCCCTCAAGCGCCGGCGCGGCCTCCGGCCGCTAGGCTACGCGGCACTTGCCGTGGCGGCCATCCGGCCGCTCAGCCTGCGTCGCAGGCTGCAGGTCAGGATTTATGCAAGGCGGTATGACGCCACAGGACGACCTCGGCCATATGCGCGCCGCCCTGGCCCTCGCCCGCCGGGGCCTCGGCAACACCTGGCCGAACCCGGCCGTCGGCTGCGTCATCGTCTCCCCCGAGGGCCGGGTGCTCGGCCGCGGCTGGACCCAGCCGGGCGGCCGCCCGCATGCGGAGACCGAGGCGCTGGCGCGCGCCGAGGCACTCGCCCCCGGGGCGGCCCGGGGGGCCACCGCCTATGTCACGCTCGAGCCCTGCTCCCACTGGGGCCGCACACCGCCCTGCTGCGACGCGCTCGCCGCGGCCGGCATCGCCCGCGTGGTCGCCGCGGTGGGGGACCCCGACCCGCGGGTGGACGGGCGCGGCTTCGCCCGGCTCCGCGCCGCCGGCATCGCGGTCGAGACCGGACTGCTCGCGGAGGAGGCCGCCGCGCTCAACGCCGGCTTCGCCCGCCGCATCACGCGCGGCCTGCCGCTCGTCACGCTGAAGCTGGCGACCACGCTGGATGGCCGCATCGCGACCGGCAGGGGGGAAAGCCGCTGGATTACCGGCCCCGCGGCGCGGCGGGAGGCGCATGCGCTGCGCGCCCGGCACGATGCCGTCCTGGTCGGCTCCGGCACCGTGCTCGCGGATGATCCGGACCTCACCTGCCGCATCCCCGGCATGGCGCGGGTGCCGCTTGCCCGCGTGGTGGCGGATGGCAGGCTGCGCACGCCGCTCGGCTCACGCCTGGTGACGACCGCGACGGTGGCGCCCAGCTGGATCGCGACCGCGACCGGCCACCCGCCTCAGCGCCTCGCCCCCTACCAGGCGGCGGGGGTCGGCATCCTCGCCATCCGCCGCGCCGCGGATGGCGCGCTCGACCTCCGGGCGCTGCTCGGCGCGCTCGCCCAGCGCGGCGTCACCCGCGTCCTTGCCGAGGGCGGGGCGGCGCTCGCCGCCGGACTGCTGCAGGACGGGCTGGTGGACCGCCTCGCCTGGTTCCACGCCCCCGCCATCATGGGCGGCGATGGCCGCCCCGCCGTGCTGCCCTTGCCGCTGGCATCGCTTTCCGCCATGCCCAGATACACGGTCGTGGCATCCCGGCCAGCCGGCCCCGACCGGCTGACCGAGTTCGTGCGCGAGGAAGGGGAAGCATGTTCACCGGAATCGTGACCGATCTCGGCACGGTGCGGGAGGTGCAGCCGATCGGGGGCGGGCAGGACCACCGCCTCGTCATCGGCACCGCCCCCGCCTTCCTGGCCCGGCCGGCGCCGGCCGAACCCGGCGCCTCCATCGGCTGCTCCGGCGTCTGCCTGACCGCCGTGGCGCTGGGCGGCGACTGGTTCGCCGTGGACGCCTCGGCCGAGACGCTCTCGAAGACCACCCTCGGCCGGCTCCGCCCGGGCGGCCGCGTGAACCTGGAACGCTCGCTCCGCCTCGGCGACGAGCTCGGCGGGCATCTCGTCGCCGGCCATGTGGACGGCGTCGCCGAGGTGCTCTCGGCGAAGCCCGAGAACGCCTCCGTGCGTTGGCGCTTCCGCGCGCCCGGGGAGCTCGCGCGCTTCATCGCGCCCAAGGGCTCGGTCGCGCTGGACGGCGTCTCGCTGACGGTGAACGAGGTTGACCGGGAGGTGTTCGGGGTCAACATCATCCCGCACACCGCGGCGGTCACCACCTTCGGCACGCTCCAGCCGGGCGACGGGGTGAACCTCGAGGTGGACATGCTGGCGCGCTATGTCGCGCGCCTCAGGGACGCCGACGCATGAGCCTCGCGGGATCCGCGCCGCATCGCGCGAACTTCCACGACTTCATCAGCCCGACCGAGGAGCTGATCGCCGAGGCGCAACGCGGCCGCATGTTCATCCTGGTGGATGACGAGGCGCGCGAGAACGAGGGCGACCTCGTCATCCCCGCGCAATTCGCGACGCCCGACGCCATCAATTTCATGGCCAAGCACGCGCGCGGCCTGATCTGCCTGGCGCTGACACGGCACCGGGTGGAGCAGCTCGGCCTGCCGCTGATGGCCGCCGCCAACGGCACGCGGCACCAGACCGCCTTCACCGTCTCGATCGAGGCGCGGGACGGCGTCACCACCGGCATCTCGGCTGCCGACCGCGCGCACACCGTGGCCGTCGCGATCAACCCGGAGCTCGGGCGGGAGCATATCGTGACCCCGGGCCACGTCTTCCCGCTGATGGCGCGGGAAGGCGGCACGCTGGTGCGCGCCGGCCACACCGAGGCCGCGGTGGATCTCGCCCGCCTCGCCGGGCTCAACCCCTCCGGCGTGATCTGCGAGATCATGAACGATGACGGCACCATGGCCCGCATGCCGGACCTGGTCGCCTTCGCGCAGCACCATGGCTTCAAGCTCGGCACCATCGCCGACCTGATCGCGCACCGGCGGCGCACGGAACGCCTGGTGCACCGCGTGGTCGAGGGGCATCTCGAGCACCCGATCGGCGGCGACTGGAAGCTGGTGGTGTATTCGAGCGTCCTCGAGCAGGGCGAGCACCTGGCGATGGTGAAGGGCGACCTCTCCCAGACCGGGCCGGTGATGGTGCGCATGCACGCGGCGAACCTGATCCACGACATCGTGCTGGGCGTGGGCGCGCACGACCTGCACGCGGCGATGCGCATGATCGCCGCTTCTGGCCGGGGCGCGGTGGTGCTGCTGCGCGACTGGCGGCCCGCCAGCATGAGCGAGCAGGTGCGCCGCGGCCGCGACCGCCGCGTCCCCCCGCCCGAGATCCGCGACTACGGCATCGGCGCGCAGATCCTGGTGGATCTCGGCGTGCGCGACATGGTGCGGCTCTCCAACAACCCGCGGCCGATCGTGGGGCTGGAGGGATACGGGCTGCAGGTGGTGGAGACGCGGCCCATCCCGCTGGAGCCCGTCGCATGAGCACCCAGGACGCGCCGGAGCGCGCGGCCGCCGTCATCCCCGGCGCGCCGCCGCATATCCTGATCATCCAGGCGCCCTATTACGCCCAGGTGGTGGGGGGCATGCGGGAGGCGGCGCTCGAGGTCTTCGCCGCTTCACGCGCGACGCACGACCTGGCCGAGGTCGCCGGCGCCTTCGAGCTGCCCGCCGCACTCCGCATGGCGCTGCTGCAGCGGGCGGCACGGCATGACGGCTACCTGATCCTCGGCTGCGTGGTGAAGGGCGAGACGGACCACTACGAGCACATCTGCCGCGAGGCGAGCCGCGGCATCATGCAGATCGCGGTCGAGACGGCCGCCGCCATCGGCTTCGGCCTGCTGACCGTGGATACGCTCGCCCAGGCCATCGCCCGCGCCTCCCGCGACCGCCACAACAAGGGGGCGGAGGCGGCGCAGGCGCTGCTCGGCCAGGTGGCGCTCCGCCGGCGCTGGGATCTCTGAGATGAGCGGCAGCCGACCGCCGCGCGGCCGCCCGCGCACCGGCGCGCGCGTTGCCGCCGTGCAGGCGCTCTATCAGAGCGAGCAGGCGGGCGAGAGTGCGGAGACCGTGATCGACCAGTTCGTCCGCCACCGCATCGGCGCATCGGCGGGGCGCGAGGACGGCTTCGAGGACGGCCGCGTGCCGATGGCCGATGTGCCGCTCTTCACCCGGATCGTGCGCCGCGCCGCCGCGGCGGGGGAGGAGCTGGACGGGATCATCGCCCGCCACCTCGATCCGGACTGGCCCCTGCCGCGCCTCGACCCCGTGCTGCGCGCCCTGCTGCGCGCCGCGGCGGCGGAGCTGCACGCGGGCGCCGAGCCGCCGGCGCGCGTCGTGATCAACGAATACCTCGACGTCGCGCACGGCTTCTTCGGCGGCGAGGAGCCGCGCTTCGCCAATGGCGTGCTGGACGCGCTGGCCCGCACGCTGCGGCCCGAGGAGTTCGCCGGCGCCGCCCGCCGGCCCTGATGGGCCTGCCCGCCGAATTCGCGCTGATCGCGCGCCACTTCCGCCCGCTCGCCGGTCCCGCGGCGCTCGATCTCGGCGACGATGCCGCGCTGCTCGACGCGCCGTCCGGGCGGCAGATCGTCATGACCGTGGACACCATGGTGGCCGGGGTCCACTTCCTGCTGGACGACCCGCCGGAGACGATCGGGCGCAAGCTGCTCAGGGTGAATCTCTCGGACCTTGCGGCGATGGGCGCCGCGCCGCTCGGCTACCTGATGACGACGGCGCTGCCGCGCGGCACGCCCGAGGCCTGGCTCGCCGCCTTCGCTGCCGGCCTCGCCGAGGACCAGCGGGGCTTCGGCATCCAGCTGCTCGGGGGCGATACGGTGGCGACGCCGGGCCCGGTCACGCTCTCGCTCACCGCGCTCGGCACCGTGGCACCGGGTGCCGCGCTGCGGCGGAAGGGCGCGGTTCCGGGCGACACGCTCTGGGTCTCGGGCACGATCGGCGACGGCGCGCTCGGGCTGCGCGCGCTGCGCGGTGAGGTCGCGGACCCCGAGGGGGCGCTCGCGCGGCGCTACCGGCTGCCGGAGCCGCGGCTTGGCCTCGGTGCTGGGCTCGCCGGCCTCGCCCATGCGGCGATGGATGTCTCGGACGGGCTGCTGCAGGACCTCGGCCATCTCTGCCGGGCGGGGGGCTGCGCGGCGGAGCTCGAGGCCGCTTCGGTGCCGCTTTCCCCCTCCGCCGCGGCGGCCCTTGCCGCCGATCCC
>DASQVL010000295.1:0-2470 GCA_035640795.1 Crenalkalicoccus sp.
GCTCCTCGTCTCCGTCCGCTCCGGCGCCCGCGCCTCCATGCCGGGGATGATGGACACGGTGCTGAACCTCGGCCTGAACGACCGGACGGTGGAGGGGCTGACAGCGGCCTCCGACGATGCGCGCTTCGCCTGGGACAGCTACCGCCGCTTCATCCAGATGTTCGGCAACGTCGTGCTCGGCGTGGACCACCATCGCTTCGAGGAGATCATCGAGCACGTGAAGCTCGAGCGCGGCGCGAACGAGGACACCGAGCTCACCGCCGAGGACTGGCGGCGCGTGGTCGCCGGCTACAAGGACATGGTGGAGGAGGTGAAGGGCGAGCCCTTCCCGCAGGACCCGCAGGACCAGCTCTGGGCCGCCATCGGCGCCGTCTTCGGCAGCTGGATGAACCAGCGCGCCATCACCTATCGTCGCCTGCACGACATCCCGGCCGACTGGGGCACGGCGGTGAACGTGCAGGCCATGGTGTTCGGCAACATGGGCGAGGATTGCGCGACGGGCGTCTGCTTCACCCGCGATCCCAGCACGGGCGAGAACGTCTTCTACGGCGAGTACCTGGTGAACGCGCAGGGCGAGGACGTGGTGGCCGGCATCCGCACGCCGCAGCCGATGAGCGAGGCGCGCGCCAAGCCCGGCGAGCGCAGCATGGAACGCGCCATGCCGGAGGCCTATGCCGAGCTCGTCAAGGTGCGCGAAACGCTCGAGCGCCACTACCGCGACATGCAGGACATCGAGTTCACGGTGCAGCGGAACAAGCTGTTCATGCTGCAGACCCGGACCGGCAAACGCACCGCCGCGGCCTCGCTCAAGATCGCGGTGGACATGGCGCGCGAGGGGCTGATCGACGAGACGGAAGCGGTGCGCCGCGTGGACCCCAAGGCGCTCGACCAGCTGCTGCACCCGACGCTGGACCCCAAGGCGCCGCGCACCCTGCTCTCCAAGGGCCTGCCCGCCTCCCCGGGCGCGGCCTGCGGCGCCGTGGTGTTCTCAGCCGATGAGGCGGAGGCGCGCGCCGCCAAGGGCGAATCGGTCGTGCTGGTGCGGATCGAGACGAGCCCCGAGGACATCCACGGCATGCACGCCGCCAAGGGCATCCTGACGACCCGCGGCGGCATGACCAGCCACGCCGCCGTCGTGGCGCGCGGCATGGGACGGCCCTGCGTCGCGGGCGCCGGCGGCGTCACGGTGGACTATGTGAGCCAGCTGCTGATGGCCGGCGGCAAGCAGGTGCGGGCCGGCGAGACCATCACGCTGGATGGCGCGACGGGCGAGGTCTTCCTCGGCGCCGTGCCGATGGTGGAACCCCAGCTCTCCGGCGACTTCGCGACCCTGATGGAGTGGGCGGACCGCATGCGGCGCCTGCGGGTCCGCGCGAATGCGGAGACGCCGCTCGATGCCGAGACGGCGCGGAAGTTCGGCGCGGAGGGCATCGGCCTCTGCCGCACGGAGCACATGTTCTTCGACCCGGAGCGCATCGGCGCGGTCCGGCAGATGATCATGGCGGAGACCGAGCGCGGCCGGCGCGACGCGCTGGCGCGCCTGCTGCCCTTCCAGCGCAAGGATTTCGCGGACCTCTTCCGCATCATGGCCGGGCTGCCGGTCACCGTGCGCCTGCTCGACCCGCCACTGCATGAATTCCTGCCGCATGGCGAGGCGGAGATCGCCGAGGTCGCGGCCGCCCTCGGGACCGATGCCGTGGCCATGCACCGCCGGGCGGAGGAGCTGAAGGAGGCGAACCCGATGCTCGGGCATCGCGGCTGCCGCCTCGGCATCACCTACCCCGAGATCTACGAGACGCAGGCCCGCGCCATCTTCGAGGCGGCGGTCGAGATCGCGAAGGAGACCGGCCAGGCGCCGGTGCCGGAGATCATGATCCCCCTGGTCGCGACGCGGCGGGAGCTCGAGATCACCAAGGCGCAGGTGGACAAGGTGGCGCAGGAGGTCTTCGCCGAGAGCGGCCGCCAGGTGGAATACTACGTGGGCACCATGATCGAGTTGCCGCGCGCGGCGCTGGCGGCGGATGCCATCGCCGAGACAGCCGATTTCTTCAGCTTCGGCACCAACGACCTGACGCAGACCGTCTTCGGCCTCTCGCGCGACGATGCCGGCAAGTTCCTGCCGCTCTATATCGAGAAGGGCATCCTGCCGAAGGACCCCTTCGTCTCCATCGACGTGGACGGGGTGGGGGCGCTTGTGCGGGTGGCGGCCGAGAAGGGTCGGTCGGTGAAGAACGACCTCAAGCTCGGCATCTGCGGGGAGCACGGGGGCGACCCGGCCTCTATCCAGTTCTGCGACCAGGTCGGGCTGGATTACGTCTCCTGCTCGCCCTACCGGGTGCCGGTGGCGCGGCTGGCAGCGGCGCAGGCGGCGCTGAAGGCGGGCTGAGCGCCTCGGCGCCGAATCGGGGCGGCCGGGGGTGCCGCCCGCGCCCGCTCAGCCCTGGCGGCGGAGCGCCACCACGGCGGCGGC
>DASQVL010000296.1:0-2332 GCA_035640795.1 Crenalkalicoccus sp.
CACCCAGTCCAGCTCCGCCCGCGCCGCCTCGGCATCCTGCACCGTCACCGCCTGCGGCCAGGGGGCGCGGATCAGGCTGAATTCCGGCCCGTAGCCGAAGCGGTCCCACAGCTCCTCCGTCACGAAGGGGATCGCCGGGTGCAGCAGCCGCAGCAGCGTGCCCAGCACGTGCTGCGCCGCGCCGCGCAGCTCCGCCTTCTCCGGCCCGTCCGGCCCCGCCAGCACCGGCTTCACCAGCTCCAGGAACCAGTCGCAGAAGGTGTTCCAGGTGAAGCGCCAGACGGCGGCGGCGTATTCGTCGAAGCGATAGGCCTCGAGCGCGGCGGTTGCCTCCGCCACCGCGCGGTTCGCCGCGTCCAGGATCCAGCGGGCGAGCGGCGTCGTCGCACTCTCCGGCCGCCATGCCGGGTCTGGGGCGATGCCGTTCATCTCGCAGAAGCGTGCCGCGTTCCACAGCTTGGTGACGAAGCTGCGGTGGTCCTCCACATGCTTGCGGCCGAGCTTCACGTCGCGCCCCGGCCCGGTCAGCGCGCAGATGGCGAAGCGCAGCGCGTCCGCACCATAGGCCTCGATCAGCTCGAGCGGGTCCATGACGTTGCCGCGCGACTTCGACATCTTCTGTCCGCGCTCGTCGCGCACCAGGCCGTGGATGTAGACGTCGCGGAACGGCACCTCGCCCTGGAATTCCAGGCCCATCATCATCATCCGGGCGACCCAGAAGAAGATGATGTCGAAGCCGGTGACCAGCACATCGGTCGGGTAGTAGCGCTCGAGCTCCGCCGTCCGCTCCGGCCAGCCGAGGGTCGAGAAGGGCCAGAGCGCGGAGGAGAACCAGGTGTCCAGCACGTCCGGGTCGCGGGTCAGCGCCACCTCGCGGCCGTAGCGCGCACGCGCCGCCTCCTGCGCCTCCGCCTCGGTGTGCGCCACGAAGACCTCGCCATCCGGCGCGTACCAGGCGGGGATCTGGTGGCCCCACCAGAGCTGGCGGGAGATGCACCAGGGCTGGATGTCGCGCAGCCAGGCGAAGAAGGTGTTCTCCCACTGCTTCGGCACGAAGCGGGTGCGCCCCTGCTCCACCGCGGCGATGGCGGGCTGTGCCAGGGTCTTGGCATCGCAATACCATTGCCAGGTCAGGCGCGGCTCGATGGGGACGCCGCCGCGGTCGCCATGCGGCACCTGGTGGGTGTGCGGCTCGATCCTCTCGATCAGGTCGAGCGCCTCCAGCTTCGCCACGATCGCCTTCCGGGCCTCGAAGCGGTCCTGGCCGGCCAGCCCGCGCACGAAGTCCGGATCGGCCACGCCTTCCACCGGGTGCAGAGCCTCGGCGATCTCCTCCAGCGCAACACGCCCCTCGGCGTCCAGCACGGAGGGCATTTCGAGGCCGTGCCGCCGCCCGACCTCGAAATCGTTGAAGTCATGCGCCGGCGTGATCTTCACGGCACCCGAGCCCTTCTCCGGGTCGGAGTAGTCGTCTGCGATGATCGGGATGGCGCGCCCGACCAGCGGCAGGATGGCGCGCTTCCCCACCAGGTCGCGGAACCGCGCATCCTCCGGATGCACGGCGACGGCGGTGTCGCCCAGCATGGTCTCCGGCCGCGTCGTCGCCACCACGATGAACCGGCCGGGCTCGCCTTCCACGGGATAGCGCAGGTGCCAGAGATGGCCCCGCACCTCGCGGCTCTCCACTTCGAGGTCGGAGATCGCCGTCTGCAGCTTCGGGTCCCAGTTCACCAGGCGGCGGTCGCGGTAGATCAGCCCCTTGGCGTGCAGGCTGACGAAGACCTCGCGCACCGCGGCGGAGAGTCCCTCATCCATGGTGAAGCGCTCGCGCGCCCAGTCGAGGCTGGCGCCGAGCCGGCGCAGCTGGCGCGTGATGGTGCCGCCCGACTGCGCCTTCCATTCCCACACATGGTTCAGGAAGGCCTCCCGCCCCATGGCGCGGCGGTCCTGGCCCTGGGAGGCGAGCAGCCGCTCCACCACCATCTGTGTCGCGATGCCGGCATGGTCGGTGCCCGGCTGCCACAGCACGTCCCGCCCCTGCATGCGCCGCCACCGCACCAGCATGTCCTGGATGGTGAAGGTCAGCGCATGGCCCATGTGCAGGCTGCCCGTGACGTTGGGCGGCGGGATCATGATGGTGAAGGGGCGGGCCGGGCTCGCGGGGTCGCAGGCGAAGGCGCCGCTGCGCTCCCACCCCTCGTAGATCCGCGTCTCGAAGGACGCGGGCGTGTAGGCCTTGTCGAGCATGGCGGCATCCGTCCCCGGGCCGCCCGCCGGCGTCAAGGGGCGCGGGCCCTCAGCGCAGGGCGTTGCCCATCACACGCTCGATCTC
>DASQVL010000297.1:0-2556 GCA_035640795.1 Crenalkalicoccus sp.
CGACCCTGCCTCCGGCGGCCGCGCGCGGCGCAGCGCGCGCAGGAAGTAGAGTCCCCAGGCGGCGCCGAGCACCGCCCCGTCCAGCGGCTGCAGCCCGGCCCAGCCCGGGGGCAGGGTCAGCGCTGCCAGCAGCAGCACGACGAGCAGATAGGGCAGCGCCTGCACCTCCGCCGCCGCCGGCTGCACCACCGGGATCTCCGTCCCACCGTGCCGCCGGGCCGTCCGCAGCGAGAGCCAGGCGAGCCCGAAGACCAGCGGCAGCGCCGGCACGTTGGAGCCGAGCGCCGCGCCGAGGCCCAGATCGGGCCAGCCGAAGCCAACGCTGGCGAGGTTCACGGAAATCTCCGGCGCCGCCGTGGCGAGGCCGAGCACCGCCCCGGCGACGACGCCCGAGAGCCCCACGCGCCTGCGGCAGATCTCGAGCGCCGCGCTGGCCCGCGCGGCACCCCATTGCATGGCGGCGATGCCGCCCGCCACCATCGCGAGCCAGAGCAGCAGGATCGGATCCGCCATCCGGGGCGGAACGGGCAGCGGGGTGGAAAGGTTCGCGCCGCAGACAAATCCGCTTGGGTGCGGGGGTCGGTGCCGCACTCCGAACGTTGCATTCCCTGTGACGGAGGATCTCGGCGGGCTCTGGCAGCGCCATATGCGCCGCGGCGACTGGGCGGCCGCCTGGCGGATCAGCGACGCCGTGCTGGCGGCGCGGGGCGGCGCGCGGGACTGGCACGCGCCACGTCACCTGCAGGCGGTATGGGACGGATCGCCGGTGGATGGGCGGCGGATCCTGGTGCGCTGCTACCACGGCCTCGGCGACACGCTGCAATTCATCCGCTTCGTCCCCGCCGTCGCGGCGCGCGCCGCCGAGGTCACGGTCTGGGCGCAGCCGGCGCTGATCCCGCTGCTCCGCACCATGCCCGGGATCGGCCGGCTGCTGCCGCTGCATGACGGCACGCCGGAGGCCGAATACGATTTCGACCTCGAGATCATGGAGCTCGCCCACCTGCTGCGCGTGACGCCGGCGAGCCTGCCCGCCGCCGTGCCCTACCTGCATCCGCCGCGGCAGCCGCGCCCGCCCGGCGGGCGCCTCGCCCTCGGCCTCGTCTGGCGCGCCGGCGAGTGGGATCCGCGACGCTCGATCCCCTTCGATCTGCTGCGTCCGCTCGCGGAGATCCCGGGCGTCGCGCTGCACCTGCTGCAGCGCGGCCCGGCGCTGGCGGAATGCCCCGCCGGCTTCGGCGTGGAGGCGGGCAGCGACGATCCGCTGGCGGCGGCCTCGGCGATGACGGCGCTGGACCTGGTGGTCACCGTGGATTCGATGCCGGCGCATCTCGCCGGTGCGCTCGGCATCCCCGTCTGGACGCTGCTGGCGGAACCCGCCGACTGGCGCTGGATGGAGCGCCGCACCGATACGCCGTGGTACCCGACCATGCGCCTGTTCCGGCAGGAGCGGCCGCGCGACTGGGCGCCCGTGATCGCGCGCGTCACCGAAGCGCTGCGCGCTCAGGCCCGGCCGTAGGGCAGGGCGCGGTCGCTCACGCGCCGGCCGGCCCGGCCGCGCTGCTGTCCCGGGTCCGGCTGCAGCAGCCCGGCCGTCAGCCGATCGGGCTGCGGCACGACGCCATTCGCCGGCGGGCGGATGGAGGTGGCGAGCCGCATCTCCTCGGCGAACCAGGCGATGGTCGCCCGCAGCCCGGCCTCCAGCGGCACGCGCGGCGACCAGCCGAGCAGCCGGCGCGCCAGCGCGATGTCCGGCCGGCGCCGGCGCGGATCGTCCACCGGCAGCGGCCGCCGGACGACGGCGGAGCGCGAGCCGGTCATCGCCAGCACGCGTTCCACCAGCTGCAGGATGTTGAGCTCCACCGGATTGCCCAGATTGACCGCGCCGGGCACCTTCCCGTCGAGCGCCGCCAGCCGCACCAGCCCCTCGATCAGGTCGCTGACATAGCAGAAGGAGCGGCTCTGGCTGCCATCGCCATAGACGGTGATGTCGGCGCCGCCCAGCGCCTGGGTGACGATGTTGGAGACGACGCGGCCGTCATCGGCGCGCATGCGCGGGCCGTAGGTATTGAAGATGCGCGCGACGCGCACCTCCGCGCGGCCGGCGCGCAGGTAGTCGAAGCTCAGCGTCTCCGCCGCGCGCTTGCCCTCATCGTAGCAGGCGCGCGGGCCCGTGGGGTTGACGTTGCCCCAATAGGCCTCGGTCTGCGGATGGACCTCCGGGTCGCCATAGACCTCGCTGGTGGAGGCGAGCAGGAAGCGCGCGCGGCTTGCCTCCGCCAGGCGCAGCAGGTGGCGCGTGCCGAGCACGCAGGTGAGCAGGGTGTGTTCGGGATCCGCCTGGTAGTGCGGCGGGGAGGCGGCGCAGGCCAGGTTGAACACGGCGTCGGGGCGGAGCCGCGCGGGGTCCAGGCTGGCGGGCAGGGGCTGCGCGACGTCGGCTTCGACCAAGTCGAAGCGCGGGTCGCGCTCGAGCTGCCGCAGGTTCTGCCGCCGGCCGGTGAGGAAACTGTCCACGCAGATGACCTGCGCGCCCTCCGCCGCCAGCGCGTCACAGAG
>DASQVL010000298.1:0-5654 GCA_035640795.1 Crenalkalicoccus sp.
GTTCACCTCATGCCCGCCCTCGATGGTGATGATCGGGCGGACCGTGATCCCGGGGGTCTTCATGTCGCAGAGCAGGAAGGAGATGCCCTCCTGCTTCTTCGCATTCGGGTCGGTGCGGACCAGCAGGAAGATCCAGTCGGCATGCTGGGCGAGCGTCGTCCAGGTCTTCTGGCCGTTGACCACGTAGTGGTCGCCCTCGCGGACCGCGCGGCACTTGAGCCCGGCGAGATCGGAGCCCGCGCCGGGCTCGGAGAAGCCCTGGCACCACCAGTCATCGAGGTTCGCCATGCGCGGCAGGAAGCGCTGCTTCTGCTCCTCCGTCCCGAAGGCGATGATGACCGGGCCGCACATGTTGGTGTTGAAGGCGAGCGGCTGCGGCGCGGGCGCCTGCATCAGCTCCTCGCGGAAGATGTAGCGCTGCGCCGGCGTCCAGCCCGGCCCGCCCCATTGCTGCGGCCAGTCCGGCACCGCCCAGCCGCGCGCGTTCAGCTTGCGCTGCCAGGCCACCACCTGGTCCTTGGTGGGGGACTTGCCGGCAATCATGCGCTCGCGCGTCGCGGGGTCCAGCTCGCGGTCGATGAAGTCGCGCACCTCCCGGCGGAAGCTGCGTTCGGCCTCGGTCCAGCGGAGTTCCATGGCTCTCTCCCTATCCTTGTGCGGCGGCGCGCGCCTGTTCTTCCTCGACCAGCGGCAGCTTGGTGAGCTTGCCCACCGCTGTCCTCGGCAGCGCCTCGCGCAGCTCCAGCGCCGTCGGCATTTCGTGCCGCCCAACGCGGTCGGCCAGGAAGGCCTGCAGCGCCGGGAGGCTCAGCGGGGCGGCGCCGGGCCGCAGCGTGACGTAGGCCTTGGCCGACTGGCCGCGATAGGCATCGGCGACGCCGATGACGACGCATTCCGCGACGTCCGGGTGCTCGTAGATCGCCTCCTCGATGGCGCGCGGATAGACGTTGAAGCCGCCGGAGAGGATCATGTCCTTCTTCCGGTCGGTCAGGAAGAAGAAGCCGTCCGGGTCCATCCGGCCCACATCGCCGGTCAGGAAGCAGCCGTCGACGAAGGCCGAGGCGGTCTCCTCCGGCCGCCGCCAGTAGCCCTTGAAGACGTTGGGGCCGCGGATCGCGATCTCCCCCGTCTCCCCGGGCGGCAGGTCGCGCCGCGGATCATCCAGCGCCACGACCTTCATCTCGACGCCCGGGATGGGCACGCCGATCGAGCCCGGGCGGTACGGCGCCTCGGGCGCGGTCAGCGGCGCCGTCCCGGCCGGCGAGGTCTCGGTCATTCCCCAGCCCGCGCCGATGCGCCGCCCGGTCAGCCGCTCGAAGCGCGCCGCGACCTCCACCGGCAGCGCGGCGCCGCCCGAGGAGGCGGTGCGCAGCGGGGAAAGGTCGCGGCGGTCGATCTCCGGATGGTTGGCGAGCGCGATCCACATGGTCGGCACGCCGCACATGTCGGTCGCACGGCGCCGCTCGATGTCGTCCAGCACGGCGCCCGCGTCGAAGCGCGCATGCAGCAGCATCTCGTCGCCGCGACGGAGCGACATCAGCAGGTCGCAGGTGAAGGCGTAGATGTGGAAGAGCGGCAGGACGCAGATGACGCGGCGATGCCGCCGCGCGGTGTCCGGGCCCTGGCCGCCATTCCACAGGGCGTATTGCGCACAGGCCGCGGTCAGGTTGCCATGGGTCAGCATCGCACCCTTGGGCAGGCCGGTGGTGCCGCCGGTGTATTGCAGCAGCATGATGTCGTCCGGGGCGACGGCGGGCAGCGCGTCAGGCTCGGGCGCGGCGAGCCAGTCCTCGAGGCGCAGCGCATCCTCCGGCCGCGGCGGCGCGGCGGGCCCCTGCCCCCAATGCGCGTCGTCCCCCACCACCAGCAATTCCGCCAGGCCCTGCGCCCGCAGCGCGCCGGCGAGCCTGAGCAGCCCCTCCTGCGCCAGGGTCACCAGCACGCGCGCGCCGCTGTCCTTGAGCTTGTGCGCGATGGTCCGCGGCGCGTCGATGGGCGAGAGCTGCACCAGCCTGAGGCCGGCCAGCGCGCAGCCGAAGGCCACGGCCGGATGAAAGGCGGTGTTGCCGGTCAGCAGCGCCACCCCGTCCCGCGCCGCGGGCAGCGCCAGCAGCGCACCGGCGACGCGCCGCGCCAGGCCGAGCAGGTCGCGGAAGGAGAGCGCCGTGTCGCGGTAGCGCAGCGCCACCGCATCGCCGAACGCGGCCGCGCTCGCCCCCAGCAGACCGCCCAGCGTGCCGCGCGCGATCGGCGCACCCCAGTCGAGGCCGGGCGGGTAGACCCGCTCCCAGGCGAAGGGGCGCGCCGGGGGCATCAGCCCTTCCCGGCGCCGAGGCCGGCGAAGCTGCCGCCCTCGGCCGCGAGCTTCTCGATCAGCGCGGCGGGCTTCAGGTTCGGGTCGTTCGTCGCCTCGGCGTAGTGGGCCAGGCGGTCGCGCACGGCACGCAGGCCCATGCGGTCCGCCCAGAACATCGGCCCGCCGCGCCAGGCCGGCCAGCCGAAGCCGTTGACGAAGATCACGTCGATGTCGACCGGGCGGGAGGCGATGCCCTCCTCCAGGATGCGCGCGCCCTCGTTCACCATGGGCAGCAGCAGGCGTTCCAGGATCTCCTGGCCGTCGATCTTCCGTCGGCGCACCTGCATCTTCTCGGCAATGCCGAGGATGATCGCCTCGACCTCCTCCGAGGGCATGCGCTTGCGGTTCTCGTCGTAGTCGTAATAGCCCTTGCCGGTCTTCTGGCCGAGCCTTCCGGCCGCGACGACGGCATCGGCGACCGGGGCCACCGTGCCGCGCGCCTTGCGCACGGCGGCACCGATGTCGAGGCCGGCCAGGTCGCCGGTCGCGAGCGGCCCCATGGCCATGCCGTAGCCTTCCATGACGCGGTCAATGTCCTGCGGCAGGCAACCTTCCAGCAGCAGCTTCTCCACCTGCGGGCCGCGCTTGCCGGTCATGCGGTTGCCGACGAAGCCGTCGCAATTGCCGACCAGGACGGGCAGCTTGCCGATCCGCTTGCCGACCTCCGTCGCGGTGGCGATCGCCTCCCACCCCGTCGCCTTGCCGCGGACATTCTCCAGCAGGCGCATGACATTGGCCGGGCTGAAGAAGTGCATGCCGATGACGAGCTCGGGCCGCTTCGTCGCCGAGGCGATCTGGTCGATGTCGAGCGTCGAGGTGTTGGTGGCGAGCACGACCTCCGGCCGCGCCGCCTTGTCGAGCCGCGCGAAGACCTCCTTCTTGACGTCCATGTTCTCGAACACCGCCTCGATGACGAGGTCGGCCTCGCGGACCGCCGCCTCGAAATCGGTGGTGCCGGAGAGCAGCGCACGGCGCTTCTCATAGTCGGACCGGGAGAGGCGGCCGCTGCTGACGGTGCGCTGCCAGTTCGCCTCGCAGCGTGCGATTCCCTTCTGCAGCGCCTCCTCGCTCGTCTCCACGATGGTGACGGGCAGGCCGAAATTGGCGGCCGACATGGCGATGCCGCCGCCCATCGTGCCGCCGCCGATCACCGCCAGCCGGTTCACCGGCCGCGGCTTGACCTCGGCCGGCAGGCCGGGGACGCGCTGCGCCTCGCGCTCGCCGAAGAAGATGTGGCGCAGCGCCTGGCTCTGCTCGCCCTGCACCAGGCGGGTGAACTGGTCGCGCTCCACCTGCAGCCCGTCCTCGAAGGGCAGGGTGAAGGCGGCGCGCACCGCGTCGACGCAGCCCTTCGGGCTCTCCTGGCCACGGCTTCGCGCCAGCAGCTGCTTCGCCGCCTCCTCGAAGGCGGCCATGTCCTGGTCCTTGATCCTGTCCGTGCGGTTGCGCGCCAGCACGAAGCTCCGGCCGGAGGTCGCGGCCTCCCGCGCCCAGGCGACCGCGGCGCGCTCCAGCGCCTCGACGTTCGGCGCGTCCAGCACCGCGTCCACGAAGCCGAGCTTCACCGCCTCCTCGGCGGAGACGGGCTCGCCCGAGACGATGATGCGGAGCGCCGGGAGGCCGATCAGCCGCGGCAGGCGCTGGGTACCGCCGGCGCCCGGGACGAAGCCGCGCTTGACCTCCGGCAGGCCCACCTGCGCGCCCGGCGAAGCGACGCGGGCATGGCAGGCCAGGGTGAGCTCGAGCCCCCCTCCCAGCGCATTGCCATGGATGGCGGCAACGACCGGGGCCTTGGACTGCTCGATGGCGTCGAACACCTCGGGCAGCGAGGGGGGCTTCCGCGGCTTGCCGAACTCCGTCATCTCGGCGCCGGCCGAGAAATTGCGGCCGGAGCCGATCAGCACGATCGCCCGCGCGCCCTCCCGCGCCGCCGCCTGCAGGCCCTCCAGCAGCCCGGCACGCACCTCCGTGCGCAGCGTGTTGACAGGCGGGTTGGCGATGCGCAGCACGTGCACGTCGCCGTCGAAACCATGCTCGACGAAGCGTGGCTGGTCGCTCATGGTCGCCCCTCCCGTTATCTTGGTCGTAGCGGGAGGCATCCTCGGCGCCGCCCGCGCGCGCTGTCAACCGCAGGGGTCCATTCGGCCAGCGCGCCTTCGGGTCGTCTGCAGGCCGCCGGCGAAGAGCAGGAGGGCCAGCACCCCGTCGAGGACCGTCGCGGTGAAGTCGATGCGGCCGAGCAGGGCGCGCACGCGGTCCTCCAGCGCCTCCTGCGGAAAGATCCGGTCCAGCAGCACCGGCAGCAGCGTGGCGGAGAAGCCCATGAGCAGCAGGCCGATGGTGGGCGGCATCCGGATGGAGCGGCGGTTCAGCCAGCCGAACAGCGCGGTCAGGCCGAGCAGCAGGGCGGCGAAGTCGAGGATGGCGGGCTGCACGCGGAGGCCTCGTCCGGACGGGGCGGCGAACACCCCAGGCTGCGCGGGGGGTTGCGGCAGGCCTCGCTTGACCGTGACGGGCGCCGGCAGGAAAGTCCGGCCCTTATGATCCTGCTGATCGACAACTACGACAGCTTTACCTTCAATCTCTACCACTTCCTGGCCGATCTTGGCGTGGAAGTGGAAGTGCGCCGCAACGACGCGCTGACCAGCCAGGCGGCGCTCGCCCTGAAGCCCCAGGCCATCGTGCTCTCCCCCGGCCCCTGCACGCCGAAGGAGGCGGGGATCTGCCTGCCCCTCGTCGGCGCCGCCGCGGCGGCGGGCGTGCCCGTGCTCGGCGTCTGCCTCGGCCACCAGGCGGTCGGGCAGGCCTTCGGCGGGGCCGTGGTCCGCGCGCCCGTCCCGGTCCACGGCAAGGTCTGGGAGGTGCACCACGACGGCACCGACATCTTCGCCGGCCTGCCCAGCCCCTTCCGCGCCACGCGCTACCACTCTCTCCTCGTGCGGCGGGAGGATCTGCCGCCCGAGCTCCGGGTGACGGCCTGGACGGAGGACGGCTTGGTGATGGGCATGGCGCACCGCGACCGCCCCATCCACGGCGTGCAATTCCACCCCGAGAGCATCGCGAGCGAGCAGGGCCACGCCCTGCTGCGGAATTTCCTGGCGCTGGCCGGCGTCGCCCCCCGTCCCGCGTGAACGGCCTCAAGCCCGTCCTGGCACGTCTCGCCGCCGGCGAACGCCTTGCCGAGAGCGAGGCGGAGCACGCCTTCGGCGTGATCATGGAGGGCGAGGCGACGCCGGCACAGATCGCCGGCCTCCTCATGGCCATGCGGGTGCGCGGCGAGACGGTGGCCGAGATGACC
>DASQVL010000299.1:0-2380 GCA_035640795.1 Crenalkalicoccus sp.
GGGAGGTGCCCGAGGCTGGCTCCAGCGGGCGAAGATTTCGACGACGCTCATCTGGCCGCCGCAACAGGGGCACGGTGGCCGCACATCGCTCGGTTGGTCCGGCACATCGTCATCGTCGGGCGGCGGTGAGACCGCCAGAAGTTCGCGGGCGAGGTTGTCCTTGCGGGCCGAGCTGGCGAGCAGGCCGTAGTGGCGGATGCGGTGGAACCCGCGCGGCAGCACGTGCAACAAGAAGCGGCGGATGAACTCGTCGGTCGCAAGCGTCATCACGCGCTGCCGTTGCCCGCCATCACGCCGGTAGTCTTTGTCGCGGAAGGTGACGCCGGCCGCGTCGAAGGCAAGCAGCCGGCGGTTGGAGATCGCGACCCGGTGCGTGTAGCGTGAGAGATAGGCGAACACCGCCTCGGGGCCGGCGAAGGGGGGCTTGGCGTAGACGGCCCAGCGCTTCTTGCGGACCGGCGCGAGGTGGCGACGGAAGGCGCGCCGGTCGGCGAGGGGCGCAAGGCTGCCGAAGAAGACGAGCCTGCCCGCGTCGTACAGGGCCAGCAACCGGCTCAGGAACACGCCTCGGAACAGCTTGCCAAGCACGCGCACCGGCAACAGGAACGCCGGTCGCGCGGCGATCCAGCGCTGGCCATCCAGCGCGATGCCGCCGCCCGGGACGACCATGTGCACGTGCGGATGGTGGGTCAGCGCCGATCCCCAGGTGTGCAGCACGGCGGTGATGCCGATCCGAGCGCCGAGATGCTTGGGCTCGGCGGCGATCCTCAGCATGGTCTCGGACGCCGCCTGGAACAGCAGGTCGTAGACGACGGCCTTGTTCTGGTACGCGATGTCGGCAATCTCCGCCGGCAGCGTGAAGACGACGGGGAAGGATCCGACCGGCAGCAGATCGGCCTCCCGCGCGGCGAGCCAGGTGCGGGCGGCGGCACCCTGGCACTTGGGACAGTGCCGGTTGCGGCAGCTGTTGTAGGCGATGCGCTGGTGGCCGCAGGCCGCGCAGGCCTCGACATGACCGCCGAGGGCGGCGGTGCGGCAGTGCTCGATCGCCGCCATGACCGTGAGCTGCTGCAGGCTCAGGTGCCCGGCCTGGGCGGCGCGGTAGGCAGGACCGGCGGCCCGCAGGATGTCGGCGACCTCGAGCGAGGTGCGCACTGCCTCAGCTGGCGGATATGCCCTCTCGTGTGCTGTCTCGAACGCTCTCCGGGGCCGCAAGCATGCCGAGCCTGTCGAGCGGGCTGATCACGGCGCGCACCGTGCGCGTGGCCACCTTGGTGTAGAGCGCGGTGGTATCGAGCCGGGCGTGACCGAGCAGGGCCTGGATGACGCGGACATCGACGCCGTCTTCCAGCAGATGCGTCGCGAAACCGTGGCGCAGCGTATGCGGGCCGACCCGCTTGGTGATCTCCGCCCTCTGTGCCGCCTCGACGACGATCCGGTGCAGGTGCCGGGTGCTGACCGGCCGCATCGCGTCCTGACCCGGGAACAGCCAGCCTTGTGGGTGCATCACGCCCTGTTGCCGCCCGACCTTCCACCACTCGCGCAGCAAGGTCAGCAAATCGGCCGGGAGCATGGCGGTACGGTAGCGGCCGCCCTTGCCACGCTCGACCCGAAGCAGCAGGCGCCCGCTGTCGACATCTGTGACCTTGAGGGCTACGACCTCCGCCACGCGCCGCCCGGCGCCGTAAGCCACCGAAAGGGCGGCTTGATACTTGACTGTGGTGGTCGCGTTGAGCAGCCGCACCACCTCGTCGCGGCTCAGCACCACGGGCAGGTTGCGCGGATGCGCCGCCCGGACCAGCTTGCGCGCCAAGTCGGGCCGATCGATGGTCAGCGTGAAGAAGAACCGCAACGCCGAGACGATGCTGTTCATGGTCGGCGTCGGCACGCCGGCCTCGCGCTGTTCGATCTGAAACTGGCGCACGTCATCGGGCGTCGCCGTGTCGGGCGAGCGTCCCAGGAACGTAGCGAAGCGTCCGACGTCGCGAATGTAGTTGCGCTGGGTCTCGCGCGAAAACCGGCGCACGTTCATGTCGTCGATCATGCGTTGGCGCAGGGGGCTGATCGCAGCAGTACGAAGGGTCTCGTTCATTGGTCGGCTCCTTGCCGGTTGAAGAAGCCGAAATGATCCATCCGCTCAGCGGCCCGGCCCGATCACAGCTGCGGTGTCGAAGGCCTAATGCAATCGCCGCCGCCTATACCCTCCCGCGAAGCGGGTTCGTTCCTCCACCCCAAGCGACCGGTCTGGTGACGACGCACGGCGGACATTGGCGCGACGGGCTATTTCACCGCAAGTAGGCAGGCATAGTTCTGCGCAGGAGTGGGATTGTCGATCTCAGGCTCGAAATGGTGCAGCGATGTTGGGCTGGTGAAGCCTGCC
>DASQVL010000300.1:0-2928 GCA_035640795.1 Crenalkalicoccus sp.
GCCGCGCAGCCTGGTGGCGAGCGGGCACAACGCCATCCTCTCGGCGCTGGTGCAGAACGACGCGCCGGCGGCGGCAGCCGCGCTCGCCGACCACATCAACTGGCACGAGACCTTCGACTTCGAGGCGGTGCTGCGGGAGCGCCGCGGGGGCTGAGCGGCCCGGCTGAGGGCGTTCACGCCCGTCCGCGATCTGCTCCCGTGTCCTGCCCGCGAAGTTCGCTGCTTCAGCGGCGAACGGAGCGGACCAGCAGGCCACTGAAAACGAAGGCTGGTGTTCCGATCCGAAGGGGGCCGCACTGGCGGCGAACTTCGGAAGCGGGACACTAGGCCCGCTCCGCCGGCACCACCCGGAGGCGCCGCAGGTCGCCGCGGCGGAGCAGCAGCACCTCCGCCGCCTCGCCCACCCGCTCCCCGGTCAGCCAGCGCAGCAGGGCGTCCACGCCGGTGATGGGCTGGCCGCCCACCGTCAGCAGGAGGTCGCCGCGCTCGATCCCGGCGCGGGCGGCGGGGCTGTCCGGCGCCACAGCCGCGACCAGCACGCCGCTCGCCTGCTCCAGGCCATGGGCGCGGGCGAAGCGGCGCGGCACCGCCTCCCGCTGCCCGGTCAGGCCGAGCGCGGCGCGGCGCACCCGGCCGAAGCGCACCAGCTGCCCCAGCACCAGCCGCGCCGTGTTGGCGGCGACGGCGAAGCAGAGCCCCTGGGCGCCGGCGATGATCGCCGTGTTGATGCCGATGACGCGGCCCGCGCTGTCAGCCAGCGCGCCGCCGGAATTGCCCGGGTTCAGCGCGGCATCGGTCTGCACCAGGTCCTCGACCGGCCGGCCTTCCTGCCCGGGCAGGCTGCGGCCGAGCGCGCTCACCACCCCCGCCGTGACGGTCGAGGAGAAGCCGAGCGGATTGCCGATGGCGATCGCCAGCTGGCCCACGCGGAGCGCGCCGGAATCGCCGAGCTCCGCCACGGCGAGGGGCGCGGCGCTTTCGGCGCGCAGCAGGGCGAGGTCGGTGTCCGCATCCGCGCCGAGGAGCCGGGCCGGCATGGGCCGGCCTTCCGGCGCGGCCAGCTGCACCGCCTCGGCGCCCGCGACGACATGGGCGTTGGTCAGCACCAGCCCGTCGGGGGAGACGACGACGCCCGAGCCGGTGCCCATGCCGCGGCGCCCGCGCACCGCGACGTGCACCACGGCCGGCCCGACGCGCTCCACCGCCGCGGTGACCGCGCGGGAATAGGCGTCGAGGAGGGGGGCGTCGTCGAGGGGGAGGGCGGCATCGAGCATGGCCGAAGCGAGGTGGGCAGCCGGGCGGGCGGCTGCATCCGCCATCCGGCGGGGGCGGGCCCGGCCTGGGCGAGCATCGGGCCGTGCTCCGGGCTCCCGGCGAAGAGGCTGCGCATCTTCGCCGGGTCCTGGGTCAGTCCTGGGCCTGGGTCAGTCCTGGGTCAGGGGCAAGCCACGCCCACCCCGAAGCGGGTGGACCGAACAGCCCGGCAGGGTAGAAGCACCGCATGGGCACCGTTGAACTCGTCCTCGGCCTGATCGCGGCCTGTCTCGGCTTCGCTCTGCTGGCGCGGCATCTCCAGCTGCCCGACGCCGTCATCCTGGTGGTCGGCGGCATGGCGCTCGCCTTCGTCCCCGGACTGCCGGAGGTCCGGCTCGACCCCGACCTCGCCCTCGCCTTCTTCCTGCCGCCACTGCTGCAGTCCAGTGCCTACCGCTCCGACTGGCGGGCCTTCCGCCAGGCGGTCGGGCCCATCCTCATGCTGGCGATCGGCGCCGTGATCTTCACCGCGCTCGTCGTCGGGGCCACGGCTCATGCGCTGGTGCCGGGGCTGCCCTGGCCGGCTGCCATCGCGCTCGGCGCCATCGTGGCGCCGCCGGATGCGGTCGCCGCCGGGGCGGTGCTGCAGCGGCTGCGCCTCCCCCGCCGCATCGTCACCGTGCTGGAGGGGGAGAGCCTGATCAACGACGCCTCCGCCCTCGTGCTCTACCGCTTCGCCGTGGGCGCCGTGGCCATCGGCGGCTTCCGCGGCTTCCCCGTATTCACCTTCGTGCTGCTCGGCGCCGGCGGCATCGCGGTGGGGTGGGCGGTGGCCGAGGCCGCAATCTGGGCGATGCGCCGGCTGGACGACACGCTGCTCGAAATCACGACGAGCTTCCTCTGCTGCTATGCGAGCTACCTGGCGGGGGAGGCGCTGCACGTCTCGGGCGTGCTCGCCGTTGTCACCTCCGGCGCCGTGCTCGGCGGGCAGCAGCACCGCATGCTCTCCCCCCGCACCCGGCAGGAGGCGCGGGTGGTCTGGCAGTTCGTCGAGTTCATCCTGAACAGCCTGGTGTTCATCCTGATCGGGCTGCAGCTGCACAGCATCGTCGCGCGGCTGGACGGCAGCGGCGTGGCGATCGCCGGCATCGCCGGCGTCGTCTCGCTCGTGCTGATCCTGTCGCGCTTCGCCTGGATCTTCTCGACCACCTACCTGGTGCGGCTCATCCCGCGCGTGCAGCGGATCGAGGGGCCGGCGCCGTCCTGGCGGTACCTCACCGTGCTGTCCTGGGCAGGGATGCGCGGCGTGGTCAGCCTGGCCGTCGCGCTGGCCCTGCCGCTCGACTTCCCGGAGCGGGACCTGATTGTCTTCATCGCCTTCTGCGCCATCCTGGCGACGCTGGTGGTGCAGGGCACGACACTGGAATGGGTGATCCGCCGGCTGCGGGTGGAACTGCCCGCGCCCCCGGCGGGCATCGAGCCGGAGGAGGCGGAGGCGCGGCGCCTGGCCGCGCAGGCGGCGCTCGAGGTCATCGAGGAGCAGATGGGCGACCCGCTGGAGGGCGCGATCGCCGCCGACCTCGCGCCCGAGTTCCGCGGCCGGGCGGAGCATCTGCACCGCGTGGCAACGACGCCGGCCGGCGCGACGGCGGAGCGCGCGGCGCGACGGCGGCT
>DASQVL010000301.1:0-4143 GCA_035640795.1 Crenalkalicoccus sp.
CCGCGCCGCCAGGAAGGGAAGCCGCTGCGCCGTCCTGGGCTCGATCCGGAAGGCCCGGTCCAGCAGGCCCAGCAGCGCGACGGCGACCAGCCTGGCGATGATCATGACCAGGATCGTGGCGCCCGAATAGCGCAGCAGCAGGCTGTAGCCGTTCTCCACCTCCAACGCCCCGACGAACCACAGCGCCAGCAGGAGAAAGATGGCCGGAATGTGCCAGATCCGCGCCAGCCAGTTGCGCAGCATGGCGTAGGTGCTCGTGGAGCCCTCCGGCGCGCGGATCAGGTCGGCCACGCCCCTGCGGCACTGGAGCACCACGATGATCAGCAGGACGTGACAGACCAGGATGAGGAGCTTGGCCGCCGAGGCATAGGCCCGCGGGTAGAGGCCAAGCATGCGGGCGATGTCCAGGGCCGCCATGCCGTAGATTGCCACGCCGGTGACGCGGCCCAGCCAGACCTGGATATAGGCCGCGGTCTCGTCGGTGAGACGGAACAGGCGGAGCTCCCTGCACTCGGGAGAAAAGAGGGCCTGCCCGACGGCCATGATGACCTGCTGGATGACATAGGCATTGACGGCCGCCAGGACGATGAGCCTGACCGTCCAGCCATCGTTCAGGCCTGCGGCGAGGACGTTCCCCGCCAGGGCAAAGATCCCGATCGGGACCAGCCTCAGGGCCAGGTGCGCCAGCGCCAGCGGCAGGCGGCGGAGGAAGCGCAATTCGGCTCTGCTCGCGACCGTGGCGCTGCGGTTCGCCGGGATCTCGCCGGCGGCTCCGGTGCGGCGTCGCCGCTCCACCAGCGTTCGTGCCCGCCGCTCGAGGGCCTGCACCAGTCGCCGGAGGGCGCGGCGGGTGAGCCACTCGGCGATGCCGGCGCCGACCAGCGCCGCCGCCAGCCGCCAGGCGGCATCCAGCACGCTGGACTGGGCAAAGGGATTGGTGGCGATCCGCTCGGCCCACTTCCACAGGAGCGGGACGCTGGACAGCGCGCTTCCGGCCGCCGCCAGAAAGCCCGAGAGGGTCGTGAGCCAGTTGGATATGGCGGCGATGATCTGCCCAAGCAGACTGTCGGAGGTGAGCGAAACCGGGGCCTCGGGCTTGGCGCCGGACGCGTCCCCGGCGGATGTGTTGCCCGGCGCCGGTGTGCTCTGGCCTTGGGCCGGTGCCGCGGCGGACGCGCCGGCACCTGGGCCGGCCGGGGCTCCGCCGCCCGCGCTTCCGCCGGGGGTGGACTGTGCTGCGGCCGGGACGGATTGCGAGGTCGCCGTCGGCGCGGCCTTCACGATCGCATCCAGCACGGCGATGAGGTCCTGGCGCCGTCCGCTGTCGCGCAGGATGTCCAAGGCCTGCCGGGCCTGGTCGGGCGTGATGCTGGCGGCCGCGTGCGGCGTGGCGGCAGCTTGTCCCGCATCCGATGACTGCGCCTGCGCCGGCACCGGATGGACGACGATGACCAGAGCAGCGGCCAGAAGGCAGGGAAGGGCCAGATTCGATCCGGCGACGGCGGCTCTGTCCGGCCGTCCCGGCATCCCGGGACGTGCCGAGTGGATCAGCTGCGGCATCCTGCGGGCAGGCCCCCCTCGCGGTGACTGTCTTGCGCGGGCCGGAGATGTGGACGCACTGCCGGACGTCATCCCCTCGCGGCGCCGTGGGCCGAGGACCTGGATCGCGGCTCCGCCATCCTGCCGCGTATGGCGGCGCGGCACGTCAGGCGGAGGGCGCGTTCGGCGGTGCCCTGGCTGCGGTGCGACGGGCGGCGATCCGGGCCGACGCGGCTTCGCGGGGCTCGGCGTCCGAGGGCGAGGCGTGGAAGGTGCTGCGCGCCGTATTCGACCTCCGCCGGACCTCGCCTGCTACACGACCCGGTGCGGCAGGCGCAGGGGCACGAGTCAGCGTCGACCGCCGCCGTGGAACCCTCCGCCGAAGTGGCCGCCGTGGAACCCTCCGCCGTGGAACCCTCCGCCGTGGAACCCTCCGCCGAAACGCCCTCCCGCGAAGTGCCCTCCCGCAAAGTGATGGAAACCCCGGGAGCCGAAGCCGCCATGGAAGGCGTGCGCCCCACCGATGCCTCGATGGCCGAAGCCGCCGTGCACCCCATGATCGCGGCCGACGAAGCCGTGACGCTCGAAGGCGGCGCGGCGGTCGACGAATCTCGCATTGCGCGAGATGAAGGCCCTGTGATCGAACACCACCGCCCGGCGGCCCCAGTCGAAGCCCCAGTGATGCCACCCCCAGCCGAAGCCGGCGAGGAGGCCGATCCCGATGCCGAGGCCGAAGACGATGCCCGGCCCGGCGGTGTAGAGACCTGGATACGGGTTCCAGCCGGGCCACGCCGCCACCGGCGGCCCATAGGCGAGCCAGGGATCGTACTCCGGGACGTAGACCACATCCGGACTGGCCGGTTCGATGGTGATGATCTGCCCCTGCGTCGCCACCTTCACCTGCGACGTGCTCTGCAACGTCCCCGCGGCCTGGGCACAATGACGCAGGGCCTGGACCGCGTCCATCACTGCCTCGGGTTCGCCGACATAGGCTTCCCCCAACGAGGAGGTCCAGGAGAGGTTCCTGTCCATGTTGGCGAGCACGGCGGGAAACACCGTCAGCGACTTCACGCTCGGATCCCAGGGCTGATTGTTGACCTCGTCGGCCAGCTGCTTGCCTTTCAGGCCGGGATGCTGCCCCAGCCAGCGTTCGGCTTCGACGACCTCCGCAGGATAGGTCGCAGCCGCGAGAATCTGCGCGACCAGCGTGTCCGGATACAGCGCGATCGGCGCGACGAGCTGCTGCAGCTGTGCGGCGGTCTGCTCCGGGGCCGGAGCAGGCGTCGCAGCGGTCTGCTCCGGGGCCGGAGCAGGCGTCGAGGAAGTGGCAGGCGGGTCCTGGCTGGTCTGGCCGTATGCAGGCGCAATCGTCGCCAGCGCGAGTGTGCCGCCCAGGGCGAGGGCCAAGCCTCGCTTGAGCACAGGGACGGGGCTCGTCCGGAGCGACGTGGCGGCGGGCGGCCTGAGGCGGGGGAGCGAAGAATGAGAATCCATGGATTGCGTCTCCGTCGTGTTGAATCGGTCTGTCGCGCGCCGCCGCCGCAGGCTCGCGGGATATCGTCTGAAACCTCGGCCAGGACCGCGAGGGGACGAGGGCAGCCACCGGGCGGGGCATCGCCGTCACACGGGGAGAGCATCCGGATCGACGCTTGCCGGCCTGCGGAGCAGGGGCGAGTGCATCCGGATCCTTCTGGATCATCCGATCTGAATCGGTTCTCCGTGCCGGCCCTTTCGTGAACGAGTGCTGCCTACATCCTGAACACGATCATCGGCTCCTCGGCCATTTCCCGCATCGTCCAGCGGATGCCGCCGATGCCGTAGCCGGACCGGCGGCGCCCACCAGGACCCGCAGGACGGGGTTGAGCCCGAGGCGCGTCGCCCTCCCGAACATGAACCCGCCCTCGCCGCACACCGCGAGCACGCACCGGGTCGGATCGAACATTGCGCCCATCGTGGCGAGCGCGTTGTCGAGGAGCCCGTTGTCGAGCAGGTGCGCGGGCCTGACGCGCCACGCCTCTGCGCTTGCAACGCGGCGACGTCGCAGCGCCGGGCCAGCGCCAAGGCTGATACCCACCCTGACCACTCCAGCGATCGCCCTGTCAGGGATTGTACGGAGCCTAGCCCCGCAACCCACGCGCTATCTATTGCACCTTGGGAGGGCCGCCATGTCGGCACGGATGGTCACGGCCAGACCTTTGTCTAGGTGCCGCATCTTCCGGGACGCCGAGCTGATCCCGGCCGAGCGGGGCGTCTCCGGACGGTTCCCCTGCGACCGTCTGCCCGCGCTGCGCGGCCCGGGACGCCCGGGCAGGAGCCTCACCCCCCGAGCTCCCGCCGCGCCGCCTCCAATGCCGCCCGCTCCTCCTCCGTCAGCTCCGGATAGTGCAGGTCGAGCCCCGTCAGCGTCGTCGCCAGCGCCGCCGCCACAACCAGGCGCGTGAACCACTTGTTGTCCGCCGGCACCACGTACCAGGGCGCGTGCGGCGCCGCGGTCGCGCGGATCGCCTTCTCGTAGGCCGCCTGATACTCATCCCAATGCCGCCGCTCGGCCACGTCCGCGGCGCTGAACTTCCAGTTCTTCTCCGGCGCCTCGATGCGCGCGAG
>DASQVL010000302.1:0-17138 GCA_035640795.1 Crenalkalicoccus sp.
GGCAGCGCGTGACGGCGCTGCTCGGCCGCGCCGGCCTCGTTGCGCCGCGGCTCGAGGCCTATCCGCACCAGCTCTCCGGCGGCCAGCGCCAGCGCGTGATGATCGCCATGGCGCTCGCCAACGATCCGAAGCTGCTGATCGCGGACGAGCCGACCACCGCGCTCGACGTGACGATCCAGGCCCAGATCCTCGAGCTGCTGGACGGGCTGAAACGCCGCCTCGGCATGGCGATGCTGCTCATCACCCACGACCTCGCCATCGTCCGCCGCCATGCCGACCGGGTCGTGGTCATGCGGGACGGGGAGGCGGTGGAGGCCGGTCCGGTCGGCCAGGTCTTCGCCGCGCCGCGCCACCCCTACACGCGCATGCTGCTGGCGGCCGCGCCGCGCGGCCGCCCCGCCTCGGCGCCCCCGGGCGCGCCTGTGGTGCTGGAGGCCGAGGATCTCCGCGTCCATTTCCCGATCCGCCGCGGCGTGCTCCGCCGCACCGTGGGCCATGTCCGCGCGGTGGATGGCGTGAGCCTCGCGGTGCGGGAGGGTGAGACGCTCGGCCTGGTCGGCGAATCGGGCAGCGGCAAGACGACGCTCGGCCTCGCCCTGCTGCGGCTCGAAGCCAGCCGCGGCCTGATCCGCTTCGAGGGCCGGACGCTCGCCGGCCTGTCGCGCCGCGCGCTCCGGCCGCTCCGCGCGCGCATGCAGATCGTCTTCCAGGACCCCTATGGCTCGCTCTCGCCCCGCATGTCGGCCGGCGAGATCGTGGGGGAGGGGCTCGCGGTGCACGAGCCCGGTCTCGGCCGCCCGGCGCGGGAGGCGCGCGTCGCCGCGGCGCTCGAGGAGGTCGGGCTCGACCCCGCCATGGCCTCCCGCTACCCGCACGAATTCTCGGGCGGCCAGCGCCAGCGTATCGCCATCGCCCGTGCCCTCGTCCTGAAGCCCCGCCTGGTCGTGCTGGACGAGCCGACCAGCGCGCTCGACGTCTCCGTGCAGGCGCAGGTGGTGGAACTCCTGCGCGCGCTGCAGGCGCGGCACCGCCTCGCCTACCTCTTCATCTCGCACGACCTTCGTGTGGTGCGCGCCCTCGCCCACCGCATCCTGGTGCTGAAGGATGGCCGCGTGGTGGAGGCGGGGGAGGCGGAGGCACTGACCGCCGCGCCGCGCGAGCCCTATACCCGCGCCTTGATGGCAGCCGCCTTCGGGGAGGCGGCGCCGGCCTCCGCGCCGGCATGAGCGAGGCGGAGGATCTGGCGCGGCTGCGGCGCCTGCTGGAGGCCGGGACGGTCCGCCTCGGCGTGCATCTGCGCCGGATGAACAGCCCCGGCAGCCCGGTCTATCGCTGGGCGGAGAACGTGCTGCCGCCCGGCCTGGTGCTGGTGGCCTCGCTCGCCGCCACCGCCTTCCTGCACCTCTGGCTCGGCATGGCGGTGGTGGTGGCGGGCGCGGCCTGGTGGCTCGGCCGCGTCCAGCCACGGGTGAAGGACGGCGTCTTCGGCCGCACCACCGCCCTGGCCCTGTCCGGGGAGCGGCAGTTCGACGCGCTCTGGGCCGCCGGCGTGCTCAGCCTCTACGCCCGGCTGCCGGACGGGGAGGAGCGCGCCGCGACGAGGCGGGACGATTGGCGTGCCTGGGTGCGCGCCCTGTCGGAGGCGGCCGCGACGCCGCCCGCCGGTCCGCCTGATACCGCCGCGCCCTGATCTGACCCGCGGCACTCTTCCCGCGGCCCGCACAGCGACCCGAGCGGCGGAATAGCCGCTGCGCCGTCGCGGGCAGCGCCCGCAATTCATTGAAGCTGCACAGCAACTTCAATGGGTTCGCGCCGTGGCGCGTAGCCGAGCGGACGGATCCGGTGCCCATTGAGGCCGCAATGCGACTTCAATGGGCTCCCCGATGGCGTCCCGATGCCGCGCCGGCGGCCGGGGGCGTTTGCGCGTCAGCGCAAATGCGCGCCCGTATCAGGCTCAGGCGCGCCGGCTCTCCCGCGCAGCCTCGCCGGCCTGGTCGTTGGCCGGCATCTCCCGGGCATGGGACTCCGCCTCGGTCATGATCTGACGCATGTCCTTCAGGAAGGCCGTGCCCTTCAAGGTGCGCTGCACGATCACGCTGCGGCGGTCCATCGGGTCCACCTTGCGGCGCGCGAGGTCGAGCTCGCCGAGCCGGTCCAGCGCCCGGGTGATGGCCGGCTTGGAGACGTTCAGCTCCGCCGCCAGGCCGCGCACGGTGTGCGGGCCGTCGGTCAGGTAGACCGTCAGGAAGACGCCCAGCTGCCGCGCCGAGAGATCGGGCCCGTCGCGCCGCACCAGCGCCACGACCGTGTCCCGCAGGATGCCGACCAAGTGGTCGGGGTTGCTCTGTACCGCCATGTCTCAAATCCCCTTACCCATTACCCATGCGGCATGTTGTCCCGGCCCGCCTTCCAGCCCTCGGCCCGACTAGGTTGGGGCCCGGGTTGTGATTCCCGTGAGTAACGCACTCCCGCCATCTCAGAGCCACGAATTCCGTATAGTTTCCGGCCCATCTCGACTTCGTTACCGCTCCGCGCCCTGTCCAGCGCCGAACAGGGCGCCGATTGCCCCGCTCAGCGCCCTCACGCCCTGTGCCTCGCCCCCTTCAGGCCGTCCGGGGCGGGCCGAGTCGTTCCAGGCGTACAGGTCCAGATGCGCCCAGCGCGTGCCCTCCGGCACGAAGCGCTGCAGGAACAGCGCCCCGATGATCGCGCCTGCCATCGGGCGCGCCGAGACGTTGTTCACGTCCGCAACGGTGCTGTCCAGCCAGGAAGCGTAACCGGATTGTAACGGGAGTTGCCAGACCGGGTCCGCCTCCGCCCGGCCGGCCGCGAGGATCGCCTCGGCCAGCCCGGAATCCGCGGTGAACAGCGCGGGCAGGTCGGGGCCGAGCGCCACCCGCGCGGCCCCGGTCAGCGTCGCGCCGTCGAGCAGCAGCGCCGGCTTCCGCTCGGCCGCGCAGGCCAGCAGGTCGCAGAGGACGAGCCGCCCCTCGGCATCGGTGTTGCCCACCTCGACGGTCAGGCCGGCCCGGGTGCGCAGCACGTCGCCGGGGCGGAAGGCAGCGGCGGAGACCGCGTTCTCCACCGCCCCCACCAGCAGCAGCAGGCGCACCGGCAGGCCGAGCCGCATGACCATCTCCGCGACGCCGAGCATGGCGGCCGCCCCGCCCATGTCCTTCTTCATGCGCAGCATGGCGCTGGCGGGCTTCAGGTCGAGCCCGCCAGTGTCGAAGCACACCCCCTTGCCGCAGAGCGCGACCAGCGGCGCCCCCGCCTTCCCCCATTCGAGCTGCGCGACGCGCGGCGCGCGGTCCGCCGCCGCGCCGGCGCCGACCGCGGCGAGGGCGGGGAAGCCCTCGGCGAGGGCCGCGCCCTCGGTCAGCGTGAAGGCCGCGCCATGCGCCTCGGCGAGGTCCCGCACCGCCTCGGCAAGCTCGGCCGGGCCGAGCAGGTTGGCCGGGGTGTTGACCAGGTCCCGCATCCGGCAGCAGGCCTCGGCGGCGATCAGCGCCCGCTCCGCGCCCGGCGGAGCGACCAACTTCGCGGCCTCCCGCGCCGGCGCCTTGAACCGCGCGTAGCGATAGGCGCCGAGGCACCAGCCGAGCACCGCCTGGGCGGCCCAGGGCGCCTCCTGCTCCAGCCGCCAGGTGGTGCCGGCGGGCAGGGCGAAGGGCAGGCCGCCGAAGGACCAGGGGGACGGATCGCCGGGGCCGAGGCCGAGCACGGCGCCGGCCAGCCCCTGCTCGCCCGGCAGCAGCCCGACCTCCTGCGCCCGGGCGGCGAAGCCGGTCGCGCGCAGGAAGGCGGACTGGGCCGGCGGCAGCCGGGCTAGCAACTCGCCGAGCCCACCGGGCGCGGTGACGAGGAGAGGGAGCGCCGGGGTGCCGGCGGCGGCGAGGCTGGGGAGCATCAGGGGCCTTCCTGGCGGTGCGCGCCCCGCAGCCCCGGACGGGCCCTGGACGCGGCGGAGCCCACCAGTCTCTGCCTCCGCCCCCGCTTGTCCAGGCCGCGCCCGTCAGGCCGCGCTGCTGAGCGGCGCCACCCAGCGCAGCTCCGGATCCAGCCGACCCTCCGCCATCAGCCGGTCCAGCACCTTGAGGCGCATGTACTGCGAGGCACGGAATTCCCGGTCCGCGAAGCCGATGGCTGCGAGACCGTCGCGCAGCGCCTGCACGCTGTCGGCGAGCGTCACCTTGGGCTGATGGTCCGGCGCCAGCCGGCGGAACAGGCCGAAATCCACGCGGTAGGAGCGCTGGTCCGGCGGCGCCGCCGTGTTGATGGAGACGCGGGTGCCGGGGATCGCCTCGGCCACCGCCGCCGCGAGGTCACGCACCTGCACGTTCCAGGCATCGCTGCCGGCGTTCATCGCCAGGAACCCGCCTGGCTCCACCTCCGGCGTCGTCACCGCCCAGTCCACCGCGCGCGCCATGTCCCGCACATCGATCAGCGGCCGCCAGGGCGAGCCGTCCGAGAGCACGGTGATCTCGCCGGCGGCGAGCGCGCAGGCGACGAAATCGTTCAGCACCAGATCGAGGCGGAGCCGCGGCGACATGCCGCAGGCGGTGGCGAAGCGCAGGCAGATTGCCGCCATCTCGCCGCGCCGCATCCGCCGCAGCCCCTGCTCCGTGCCGATCTTCGACCGCGCATAGGCGGTGAGGGGGTTGACCGGATCCTCCTCCTTGCGCGGCCCGCCAGCGGCCAGGCCGTACACGCTGCAGGAGGAGGCGAAGACGAAGCGGCGGACGCCGGCGGCGGCGGCCATGCCGGCGATGCGCAGGCTGGCCTGGCAGTTGATGGCGTCCGTGGCCGCTTCGAAGCGGTTGCCCATCGGGTCGTTGGAGATGGCGGCGAGGTGCACCACCGCATCCGCCCCGCGCAGCAGATCGGCCGGCAGCTCGCGCACATCGCCGAAGAGCTGCGCGTCCAGCACGCGTTCCGGCAGCGGCGCGGGCGTGGTCAGGCAATGCGCGAAGAAGCCGGTGTCGTAGCCGATGATCTCGGCATGCGGCAGCACGGCGCGAAGATGCGCGGCGACGACGGGGCCGACATAACCGAGATTGCCGGTAATCAGTATGCGCACGGGCGATGATCCCCTTCCGCAGCGGGCCGGTCCTCGCCGGCGCGGCGGATACTAGGCGTCGTTGCCGCTCCGCGACCCGTCACGTCCCCGTTCTTTTGGGTCGTTGCGCGGTCACGCCATCGCGCGTGGCACGGCCGCATCGGTTGCAGCAAGGGATGAATGCCGGACGGAAGCGCTGGTTGAGCGACGTGCCGTGGCGATGTCGCGAATGGTTGTGGCGCGCCCACGCTCAGGCGGCGGACAGCACCGTGCCGCGGCACTCGCCGAAGCCGATCGCGACACGGCCCGGCGCCTCGGCGCGGGCGCGCAGGATCACCTCGTCGCCATCCTCCAGGAAACGGCGCGTCTCGCCCTCCGGCAGGGTCACCGGCTGGCGCCCGCCCTGGGTGATCTCGAGCAGCGAGCCGAACCCTTCCGGCGTCGGCGTGGAGATGGTGCCGCTGCCGAACAGGTCGCCGGCCTGCAGGTTGCAGCCGCCCACCGTGTGGTGCGCGACCATCTGCGCCACGGTCCAGTAGAGCTCCCGCGTCGAGCCGAGCGAGAGGCGATGAGGCGGATGTCCGGCCGCACGCATCCGCGGCGTCAGCAGCAGCGCCTCCACCGTCACGGCGAGCGCGCCGCCCTGCTGGTCGGCCTCGTCCCAGAGATAATCGAAGGGGCGCGGGTCGCCCTCCGGCCGCGGCGGCTGCGGCGCGCGGAAGGGTGCCAGCGCCTCCGGCGTGATCACCCAGGGGGAGATCGTGGTGGAGAAGTTCTTGGCGAGGAAGGGACCGAGGGGCTGCGCCTCCCATCCCTGGACGTCGCGCGCCGACCAGTCGTTCAGCAGGCAGAAGCCGGCGACGTGCCCGGCCGCCTGTGCGATCGGGATCGGCTCGCCCAGCGGGTTGCCGGGGCCGATCCAGATGCCGAGCTCGAGCTCGTAATCGAGGTTGCGGCTCGGGCCGAAGCTCGGCTCCGCCTCGTTCGCCGGCTTGCGCTGGCCCATTGGCCGTCGGACCCGCGCGCCGGAGGGCCGGACCGAGGAGGCGCGGCCGTGATAGGCGACCGGCACGTATTTGTAGTTCGGCAGCAGCGGGCTGTCCGGCCGGAACAGCCTTCCGGTATTGGTCGCGTGGTGGATGCCCGCGAAGAAATCCGTGTAGTCGCCGATCCTGGCGGGCAGGTGCATGGCGCAGTCCCTGGCCGGCGTCAGGTGCGGCTCCAGCGCCGCCCGCCGCGGGCTGCCTTCGGCCAGCAGGTCCGAGAGGGCGGCGCGCAGTGCCCGGCGCGGCTCGGCGCCGAGCGCCATCAGCGGGTTCAGCGCGTCGCTCGCCCCGGCCTCCGCCGCGCGCCGCGCCTCACCCTCCAGCAGCGGCGCGACGGCGCCGAGGTCGAGGATCATGTCGCCGATCGCAACCCCGCCTCGCGGCGTGCCGTAGAGCGGCGAGTACAGGCCGAGCGGCAGGTTCTGGATGGGAAACTCCGGATGGCCGTTGGCCGAGGCCACCCAACTCCGCCGCGCCGGGTCGTGCGTCGCGTCCAGCATGGTCAGCGCGCCTCCCGGAAGGTCTTCGGGATGCCGTCCCGGCTGGACTCGCAGCCGTGCTGGCGCTGCGGGCCTTCCATGGCGAAGCGCGTCGGGCGGATGCGGCAGAACCAGGTGCGCCGGGCTTCCTTGCCGAGGAGAGTGAAGGCGGTGCCGGAGAACCGCTCCGCGCAGAGGCCGTACGGAAGCTTCCGGGGCGGGTTGCGGCGCCGGGGCAGGGCGCCGGTGGCGAACGCGTTGCCGAAGCCGGACGGCATGGGAAGGCCGGGGCCGGTGTCCTGCGGCCGGGTCACCTGGCGCATGGCGATCTCCTCGGGGGGAGGGGAGGGCGCGGGTCGGGAGACTGCACCGGATCAGGGGGGCGTGCCAGATGGCGGTCAGCGCGCCCGGGCCAGCAGCCGCCGCGCCCGCTCCGCGACCGGCGGGTCCACCATCTGCCCCTCGAAGGCGACCGCGCCATCGCCGCGCGCGAGCGCCGCATCCCAGGTGGCGAGCAGCCGCCGGGCGCGGTCCACCTCCTCCGCCGTCGGCCCATATTCGGCGTTGATGATCGGCACCTGGGTCGGGTGGATGCAGGAGGCGCAGGCGAAGCCGAGGCGGCGCGAGCGCCGCAGCCCGGCCCGGTAGGCTTCAAGGTCCGAGAAATCGGCGAAGGGCCCGACCGAGCCCATGGGCAGGATCCCCGCGCCGCGCGCCGCCGCCACCAGCATCAGCCCGAGCGGGTAGAGCAGGTCCGCGGAGGGCTGCGCCTCCATTTCGGTCGAGAGGTCCTCCGAGCCGAGGCCCAGCGCGACCATGCGCGGATCGGCCGAAGCGATGCCGGCGAGGTGCGGCAGGGCCGCCGGCGTCTCCACGGCGCCGATGAAGCGGGTATGACCGGCGGGGAGGCCGAGTGCGGCCTCGCGCGCGGCGACAAGCTCGGAGAGCAGCCGCACATGCTCCGGCCCCATCAGCTTGGGCAGCAGCAGCGCGGTGACGTCGGGCATGACGGCGGCGGCGATGTCGGCGACCGCCATGTCGAGCGGGCGGTTGATGCGCACGCAGATCGCGGCCCCCGCCTGGCCGGCGCTCGTCGCCGCCGCGGCCAGGCCTTCGCGCGCCGCGGGCTTGGCCTCCAGCGGCACCGAGTCCTCGAGATCGAGGATGACGACATCGGCGCCGCGCTCATGCGCGCGCGCCACGAAGCGTTCCTGGATCACCGGCACGTAGAGCAGCGAGCGCCAGGGGGGGAGGGGACGGGCGGTCATGGCAGCACTCATGGTGTTCCCTCTTTGGGCATTCCCCCTCCGGGCATTGCCCCTTCGGGCATTATCCCATGGGCGCGGGCCTCGCGCAGCGCCTCGGCGATGCGGTCCACCTCGCGCATGTCGTTGTAGCCGTGGAAGCTGAAGCGCACGCGGCCACGGCCATTCCAGGACCAGATGCCGCGGTCCTGCAGCCACCCGGCAAGCCGCGCAGCGGCGGACGTGGCGATGCAGACGCTGGCGCCGTGGCGGGCCGGGTCGGGCGGCGTGGTGCTGGCGATGCCGAGCGCCTCAAGCCGCGCGAGGAGTGCCGTCGTCAGCGCCTGCACGTGCCGCTCGATCGCCGCCATGTCGTGCGCCGCCACGTAGTCGAGCGCGCCGTTCAGCACGTAGAGCGCGGCATGCGCCAGGTTGCCGCGGGCGAAGCGCATGGCGTCGGGCACCAGCCCGGGCGGCGCGGACCAGTCCGGCCGCGCATGGCTGGCGATGGAATGCCATCCGGCCGTCGCCGGCGCCCAGGCATCCTGTCGCGCCCGGTTCCAGTAGGCGATGGCGGTGCCGGTCATGCCGAGCAGCCATTTGTAGGTGGCGGCGAAGGCGAAGTCGGCGAGCTCCGCGCGGATCGGCATCCACCCTGCCGCCTGGGTGTAGTCCACCACCAGCAGCGCGCCGACTCGGTCGGCAATGCGGCGCAGCGCCGCGAGATCGTGGCGCGCGCCGGTGAGGAAGCAGACGGCGCTGACGCCGATGAGGCGCGTGCGGTGGTCCGCGACGGCCGCCACCGCCGCCGGGTCGCGCATCGGGGCGAAGCGAAGGGCGACGGGCGGGTGGCGCTGCAGCGCCGCCGGCGCGACGACGGAGGGGTACTCGTCCGGGTCCACCAGCATGGTGTCGCCCGGGCGCCAGTCGAGGCTCTCGACGACGAGCGAGACCCCCTCGGCCACATTGGCGCAGAAGCCGATCTCGTCCTGGGCCACGCCCCAGGCGGCGGCGATGCGGGCCCGCGCGCCCTCCACCTCGGCCTCCTGCCTGGTGCGGCCAGGCATGCCGGCGCTCTTGTCGCGCGCATAGGCGAGCAGCGCGGCGTCGTGGCGCAGCAGGAAGGGCGTCTCGCCGCCGGCGCAGAGATGGGCGATCCCGGGCGGGATGCGGAAATCGGCGGGGTCGAAGAGCGGCGGCACGCCCCATGGGGCGCCAGCCGCCGGCCGGTGTCAAACCCGCCGCGTCGCGCCATGATGCGCCACACCCGGCGGAGGCCCACCATGCCGCGCAGCATCGCCATCATCGCTCAGGGCGCCATGGGCGCCGGCATCGCCGCGCGCCTCACGGCGCATGGGGCGACGGTGCTGACCTCCCTCGCCGGGCGCAGTTCACGGAGCGCCGCGCGCGCCGCGGCGGCGGGCATGCGGGAGGTGGGCGATGCCGGGCTGGGGGAGGCGGAGCTCATCCTCTCCATCGTGCCGCCGGTGGAGGCGCGGGCGCTGGCCGAGCGGCTGGCGCCGCACCTGACCGCCACGCCGCGCAAGCCGGTCTTCGCCGACTGCAATGCGGTGAGCCCGGAGACCGTCCTCGGCGTCGCCGGCGTGATCGCGCCGACCGGCTGCCCCTTCGCGGATGCCGGGATCATCGGCGGGCCGCCGCGGCCGGATGGCTACACGCCCGTGGTATACGTCTCGGGGCCGGCGGCGCCGGCTTTGGCGGGGCTCGCGGCGCTCGGGCTGGATGTGCGGGTGCTGGACGGGCCGGTTGGCGCCGCCTCGGCGCTGAAGATGAGCTATGCGGGCATCACCAAGGGGCTGACCGGCCTGGCCGCTGCCATGCTGCTGGCGGCGGAGCGGGCCGGGGCGGCGGATGGGTTGCGGGCGGAGCTGGCGCGCAGCCAGCCGGAGCTGCTCGCCTGGTTCCGCCGCATGGTGCCGACGCTGCACGACAAGGCCTATCGCTGGGCGGGCGAGATGGAGGAAATCGCGGCTTTCGTGCAGCCGGACGCGGCGGCGGCGCGGATCTATACGGGGCTGGCGGGGCTCTATGAGGGGCTGGCGGCGGATGCCGCCGGCGAGCGACGGGCGGCATCGGTGCTGGAGGCAGCGCTGAGGCAGCAGCAGCAACGGCCCCATTCAGCCGAATAGAGACAGCCTCGGCTGGGAGTCTTCCAGTCAAACCGGGCAAGCGCCGACGAGAAAGGATCAGAAAAAGAATGGTGGGGGTTTGGGGGTGGAAGTTCCCTTCCTCCCCCAAGGGCGCCTACTCCACCGCCTCGGCCGCCACCAGCCGCTCCCGCGGCAGGGTCAGCCACACCCGCGCCCCGACGCCGCGCAGCGCCTCCATCCGCAGCGCGCCGCCATGCGCCTCCAGCAGCGTGCGCGTCAGGCTGAGCCCGAAGCCCAGTCCGCGCGTCCCCGCCGCCCCGGCCGCCAGGTCGTCCGCCCCGATGCCGGCGCCCTCATCCTCCACCACGATCGCGACGCTCTCCGCAGTGACGACAGGGCGCAGCTCGATACAGTCGCCCTCCCGCGTCATCCGGGCGGCGCGCGCCAGCACCGGCAGCAGCGCGCCACGCAGGGCACGCGGATCGCCGGACAGGGTCAGCCCGGCGAATTCCGGGGCCAGCCGCCATTCCCGCCGCCCGGCGCCGAGTTGCGCCGCGATGATGCCGACCGCCTCCTCGATCAGCGGAGCGACCGGCACGGCTTCGGCACAGAGCCGGCGCGGACCCGCCTGGGCGGCGAGGGACTCGGCGATGTCGTCGGCGAGCGTCAGGATCAGCCGCGCCTCCGCCGCGATAGCGGGGCCGTGCGCCGCGCCCACCGCATCGGCCTGGCTGAGCAGGGCGAGGCCAGGCCCCCGCAGATCCAGCGCCACCAGGCCGAGCGCGCGGCCGCGCGCCTCCGCCAGGTCGCGCGCGGAGGCCGCTTCGGCCTGTGCCGCCGCGGCCTGCCGATGGCGGCGCCAGGCGAACAGCGCGGCGACGGGGACAAGGAGAAGTGGAACCGCATCCAGCATGGCCCTGCGATATCACGCCGGGCCTTGCCGGGGGTTAACGCGGCATCAGGCCGCCGCGCCCTCGGGCTGCTTCTTCGCCTTGGCGCGGGCGATGCGGCGCTTTAGGACCAGCGCCTCCTCGGGCAGCTTGCGGTCCGGCGTGCCGAGCAGGAAGGCGTCAAGCCCGCCATTGTGCTCCACCGTGCGGATGCCGTTCACCGTCAGGCGCAGGCGCACGCTGGCGCCGAGCACGTCGGAGAAGAACGACGTCTCCTGCAGGTTGGGCAGGAAGCGGCGCCGCGTCTTGTTATTGGCGTGGCTGACGTTGTTGCCGGTCAGCACGCCCTTGCCGGTGATGCCGCAACGGCGGGCCATGGCAGGGTTCCCAGAAGGCGGGCGCCGGGCAGGGGCCACGGGCGCCGGGTGGTCTCGGAGCGGGGGCCTATGACGGAGGCGCCCACCGCCGTCAAGACCGAGGGGCGCACAGCCGCGCCGGGACCGGCCTGGTGGCCTGCTGGTCCGCTCCGCTCTTTGCTGAAGCAGCGAACCTCGCGGGCAAGACACCAGAGCATTTTTGCAGAGCAGATTCACGCCTCCGGGCGACGCCGCCCTACGGCGATCTGCTCTAGAATCCGGCGCGGGCCTGGGGCGGCGGCGGCGGGGCGGAGCGCATCTCCCGCAACTCCCCGGCCTCCACCGAGCGCAGCGCGCTGCGCAGCACGGCGGCGATGGAGTTGTCGTCGAGCGTCCGCGCCAGCAGGGCAAGCGCGCCGCCCAGCAGTGCCGAGGCGACGGAGATGGGCGCGATGTTCTGCTCCATCATGTACTCGATCGCCTTGTCCACCACCGAGCCGGCGTGGCTGAGATCTTCCGGGGCCACGCCCTGGGGGTCGAGTTGCATGCGCCCTCCTCTGCTCCAGGGCAGATGGGGCGGCCCAGGCCCGGGTGAAACCCCCGGGGGGCGGCCGCGGAATTCCGAAGACGGCGCCGCGCACGCCGGCGTGACCGGCGCGCCACGGCCCTATTCGGCGGCGGCCAGGTCCTCCCCATGCCGGGCGGCGCGCGGCACCTCGAGCTCCGCTGCCCGGGCGGCCGCCGCCGCTTCGGCCGCCGCTACCGCCTGCGCCTGGCGCCGCCACATCTCGGCGTAGAGGCCGCCGGCGGCGATCAGCGAGGCATGGGTGCCACGCTCGGCGATCTCGCCCTCCTGCAGCACGATGATCTCGTCCGCCTCCACCACCGTGGAGAGGCGGTGGGCGATGACCAGGGTGGTCCGGTTCTCCGAGACCCGGCGCAGCGCCGACTGGATCTCCTGCTCGGTCCGGGTGTCGAGCGCGCTGGTCGCCTCGTCCAGGATCAGGATGCGCGGGTCCTTCAGGATGGTGCGCGCGATGGCGACGCGCTGCTTCTCCCCACCGGAGAGCTTGAGGCCGCGCTCCCCCACCCTGGTGCGGTAGCCCTCCGGCAGGCGGAGGACGAAGTCGTGCACCTGGGCGAGCTCGGCGGCGCGGACGATCTCCGCGTCTGTCGCACCGGGCCGGCCATAGGCGATGTTGTAGCGGATGGTGTCGTTGAACAGGACGGCGTCCTGCGGCACCACGCCGATGGCGGCGCGCAGGCTATCCTGCGTCACCCGGGTGATGTCCTGGCCGTCCACCAGCACGCGCCCCGCGGTCGGATCGTAGAAGCGGAAGAGCAGGCGGGAGATGGTGGATTTGCCGGCGCCGGTCGGCCCCACGATCGCCAGCGTGCGGCCCGGGGGGATACTGAAGGAGACGCCCTTCAGGATGGTGCGGTCCGGCCGGTAGCCGAAGCGGACATCCTCGAACACCACCTCGCCCGGGCCGGGGCGGAGCAGCCCGGCATCCGGCGCGTCGGCCACCTCCCGCTCCTCCCTGAGCAGGCGGAACATCGCCTCCATGTCGGTCAGGCTCTGCTTCATCTCCCGGTAGACGAAGCCGAGGAAGTTGAGCGGCAGGTAAAGCTGGATGAGGTAGGTGTTCACCAGCACGAAGTCGCCGACCGAAAGCTCCCCGCGAATCACCCCCTGTCCGGCCATCAGCATGATCGCGGTGAGGCCCGCCGCGATCACCAGCGCCTGGCCGGCATTCAGCATGTTCAGCGTGATCTCGGAGCGGACATAGGCGCGCTCGTAGCGCGCGAGGGAGGCGTCGTAGCGGCGCGCCTCGTGCCCCTCATTGCCGAAATACTTGACCGTCTCGTAGTTCAGCAGGCTGTCTATGGCCTTCGTGTTGGCGTCCTGGTCAGTCTGGTTCATCTCCCGCCGGAAGCGCAGCCGCCAGTCGGTGAATGTGAGGGTGAAGGCGATGTAGACAGCGATGGTGCCGAGTGTCACCGCTGCGATCGTGAAGTCGAACAGGCTCCAGAGGATCCCGGCGACGAGCAGGATCTCGAGCAGCGTCGGGATGATGGTGAACAGCATGAAATCCAGCACGAAGGTGATGCCCTTCGTGCCGCGCTCGATGACGCGGGAGAGGCCCCCGGTCTGCCGGTCCAGGTGGAAGCGGAGGCTCAGCGCATGCAGATGCTGGAAGACGCGGAGCGCGATGCGGCGGGTGGCGCGCGCCTGGACACGGACGAAGAGCGCGTCGCGCAGCTCCCCGAAGCCGGAGCTGGCGATGCGGAGCAGCCCGTAGCCGAGGATGAGCGCGACCGGCAGCGCGACCAGGGCCGCCGGCCCGCCCTTCGGCCCGAGCGCGTCCACCGCCCGCGCATAGGCGATGGGGACGAGGACGTTGGCCCCCTTGGCGAGGCCGAGGCAGATGAGGGCGGCCACCACGCGCAGGCGCAGCCCCGGCTCGCCCTGCGGCCAGAGCCAGGGGGCCAGGGCCAGTAGGGTCTGCAGGTGGCCGCGCTCGGCCGACCTTTGTTGCAGCAAGGCATGTCCCCCGCAAGTTGCGCAGGAGATACGCCAGCTTCGTCTTCCGGAAAACCGCCGGATGGCGGAGTGACCCCCGGCGCGTTACCTCAGGGCATGAGCTTCGAACGCCACATCGCCGCCTGCAACAACCTGGCCCCGGGGACGCCACTGGTGCCGTTCCGGATCGGCACGGCAGTGGTGGGGCGCGTGCTGCCCCGCTTGGCCGCCGCGCTGCGCGGGTCGCCGGGCGTCGTCGCATCGGCGGACGGGCTGGCGGCGGAGGCGGAGGGGTTGGAGGCGGCCTCCGAGGCGCTCGGCCGTGCCGCGAAGGCGCTGGAAGGGCAGGGGCTCTGCCGGCTGCGCGGCGAGCCCTTCGACGTGCGCGCGGCGCCCGGGGCGCCGGTGCTGGCGCTGCTGGACCGCGGGGCGCTGCCCGCCTTCGGCATCATCTCGGAAGGGGTACATGTGAACGGCCTGGTGCGCCGGGCGGAGGGGCTGCATGTCTGGGTCGGCTGGCGCTCGCGCGACAAGGAGGTGGCGCCGGGCAAGCTCGACAACCTGATCGCCGGAGGGATCGCGGCCGGGATGGATGCGATGGCGACGCTGCTGAAGGAGGCGGAGGAGGAGGCTTCCGTCCCCGAGGCGCTGGCGCGGCAGGCGCGGCCGGTGAGCGAGGTCAGCTACGTGATGGAGGTGCCGCAAGGGCTGCGGCGGGACCTGCTGCACCTCTACGACCTCGACCTGCCGGAGGGCTTCGTGCCCTGGCCGAACGATGACGAGGTGGAGCGCTTCGAGCTGTGGCCCGCCGCGCGGGTGCTGGAGCGCGTGCGGGATACCGAGGACGTGAAGTTCAACGTGAACCTGGTGCTGATCGATCTCTTCCTGCGCGAGGGGCTGATCGACCCGGCGAGCGAGGAGGGGCGGCGGCTGCGCTCGGGGCTGCGGCAGCCCTTGGGGTGAGGGGCCCGACTTGGGTCGAGCGTCGGGCCGTGCTCGCCCCGGTCAAGGGCAAGGCGCCTTCGGCGCCGCTTCGCGCCCTTGAGCGGGGCTGCGCGCGGCCCGCTTTGGATCCTGGCCGGGACGGAGAAACGGCCCTCTTCAGCCGAACAGAGAAACAGGGTTTGGTGGGCACGAGACCGTCGAGCGGCGCGACGGCGACGTTGCCTTCCCTCCCAAGGGCAGCCCACGCTCACTCCGCGAAATCCGGCTCCGATCTGGCGAGCATCCGCTTTACGCTCTCCAGGTGCAGCCGCGCGCTCTCGCGGTCGCCCTCCCGCATCTGCCGCGCCGTGTGCGCCGCCACCGTCTCCGGCACCGGCTTCAGCGCCCGGCCGGTCGCCATGGCGAGACGCTGCGCCTCGCAGGCGCGCTCCAGGTAGTAGAGGTCGTCCCAGGCCTCGGCGATGGTCGGCCCCACCACCATCACGCCGTGGTTCTTCATGAACACGACATCCGCCTCGCCCAGCGAGGCGGCGATGCGGTCGCCTTCCCCCTCGTCCAGCGCCAGGCCGTTGTAATCCTCGTCCACCACCGTGCGGCCGTGGAATTTCAGCGCGGTCTGCCCGGCCCAGACCAGCGGCGGCCCTTCCAGCATCGCCAGCGCCGTGGCGTTCGGCATGTGGGTGTGGAAGCAGGCGCGCGCCCGGGGCACCCGCAGATGGATGCGCGCATGGATGTAGAAGGCCGTCGCCTCCGGCACGCCCTCGCCGGCCACCACGCGCCCGTCCAGCGTGCAGATCAGCAGGCGCGACGCGGTGATCTCCGCGAAGGACCAGCCATAGGGGTTCACCAGGAACAGGTCGTCCCGCCCCGGCAGCATGGCGGAGAAATGGTTGCAGATCCCCTCATGCAGGCCGAGCCTTGCCGCCATGCGCAAGCAGGCGGCGAGATCGAGGCGGGCCTGACGCACCTCCGGCGCGTCCAGGTCGTCGTTGCGCAGCACCGCGGGGGCGGGCGGCGTGCCGAGCGCGTGCGCCATCAGTCGAGGATCGCCGTGTGCGCCATGGTGCTCAGCACATCCATGCGCGCATCGTGCCACTCATTCGTCTGCCGGCAGTTGGAGAAGAAGGCGAAGCTGAGGCCGCTCTCCGGATCCGCCCAGCAATAGGAGGAGCCGACGCCGCCATGGCCGTAGGTGCGCGGATGGGCGATGGTGCCGAGGCCGCGCGCCACAGCCGTCTCGCCCCGCGAATGCGGGCCGATGCCGCGATGCATCGGGATGCCCATGTACTCGTCCACCCGCTCGCCGGTGAAGTTGCGCGTGACGAATTCGATCATGCGCGGGGAGAGCACGCGCACCCCGTTCAGCACGCCGCCCTGCGCGAGCATCTGGTAGAAGGCCGCCATGCCGCGCGCCGTGCCGTAGCCGTCGCCGCCGGGCACGCCGAGCGTCCAGAAGCCCGGATGGTTCTCCCCCTCCCGCGACGGGAAGCGGCCATCCTCCGGCGGGTCGTAGATGAAGGCGGCGCGGCCGTGCTCGGCCTCCGGCAGGCCGACGAAGACCTCCTCGGCAAGGCCGAGCGGTGCCAGGAAGCGGGCGCGGATCACCTCGCGGAAATCCTGGCCGGTCACCGCCTCGATCAGCACGGCGGCGACCCAGTGCGCGGCGAGCGGATGGTACTGGACCTTGCTGCCCGGCGTCCATTCCAGGGTGAAGTCGCAGACCGCCTTGCGCAGCAGCGCGTGGTCCGCCGCCGCCTCCCGCGACACCATGGCGGAGGGGAAGCCGGCCTGGTGGGTCAGCAGCTGCAGCAGGGTGATGCCCGCCTTGCCGTTCGCCGCGAATTCCGGGACGTGCTGGGCGATGGTGTCGGAGAAGCGGAGCGCGCCCTCCTCGACCAGCGACCAGATGGCGGCCGCGGTCACCACCTTGGTGTTCGAATACATCAGGAACAGCGTGCGCGGGTCGGCCACCTGGTCGGGCGCCACCCGCGCCTGGCCGAAGCTGCGGAACAGGGCCAGCCTGCCGTGCCGCGCCACCGCGACCTGCGCACCGGGATGCCGGCCCTCCCCGATGTGCCGCTCGATGATCGCGCAGAGGCGCTCCAGCGGCCGGGGGTCGAGGCCGAGCCCCTCGGGGTTCGACTCCGGCAGGGGGAAAGCCATGCGCCGCACTCCTCTCTCAACCCGAGGCAGAGGATCGGCCAGGGCCGGGCGCAGCACAAGCCGGATAGGGGCCATGCGGTCCGCGCCGCTTGCCCCCGCCCAGGGGGCGGCGCGAGGCTCTCCCCACTCCAGCGGGACGATGCCGATGCCGCGTCAGCTCCATCTCGGCGCCTTCATGCGCCCGATCAGCATCCACACCGGCGCCTGGCGCTACCCGGGCGCCTGGCCGGACGCGAACTTCAACCTGCAGGCCTATATCCGGCTGATCCGCAAGCTCGAGGAAGGCAGGTTCGACGCCTTCTTCATGGCCGACCACATGGC
>DASQVL010000303.1:0-10184 GCA_035640795.1 Crenalkalicoccus sp.
CCGGCCAGGATCCGAAGCGGGCCGCGCGCAGCCGCGGTCAAGGGCGCGAAGCGCGGCCGAAGGCCGCTTGCCCTTGACCGTGGCGAGCACGGCCCGACGCTCGACCAGGGCCCGGCCCTCCAATCCTCACGTCGAACTCGAACAACAACTCCTAAACGTTTGTAAACCGCGCATTCCCCAACCCGGTGCCGATCGTCAGCACCCCCCAATGCCGCACCTCCCGCATGCGCGGCACCTCCGAAAGCCCCTGCACCACGGCGTCATTGTGCAGCACCACCAGCGGCGGCGCGCCGGCCACCTCCGGCACCGCCGCCCGTACCGCGGCGGGCAGGTTGAAGTCCGGATCCTCCCACCCCTCGGGCAGGTTCTGCGCCCCCTGGCGGATGCTGCCATCCGGCGCGATCCGCCCCGGGCAGCCGATCGCGATCGCCGGGGCCAACCCGAGGCCCCGCCGCTCCGCCCGCGCTGCCAGATCCCGCAGCATCTCGCCAAGCCGCACCACCAGCGCCTCCCGGTCCGGCTTCTCCGTCGCGTGCTTCCAGCTCTCCGCCTGCCAGACCGCGGCCTCCGAGAGGTCCGGCGCCCGCGCGAGATGCGGCCGCACCGCGCCCACCCGCAGGCTGGTGCCGCCGAGATCGACCGCCAGCACGGCCTCGGCCGCCAGCATCGCCTCCGGCAGCAGCCAGAGTGCGCCGATCAGCCCGGCCTCGTCCGGGTCATGGCAGATCGGCGGCAGGGCCACCTCCCGCCCATTGCCCTTCAGCAGCACCGCGGCGCGGCCGGCGGCCAGCGCGCCGACCCGGCTGCCCGCCATGCCGCCGCCGATCGCCACGCGCTCCGTCCCGCGCCATTCCGGCAGGTCGAGCAGCCGGCCGAGCACCTCGGCCAGGTTCTGCGCGAATTCCTCGACCACGCCATGCACCAGGCCGGCCGCCTCGGGGTCGCCCTCGGCCAGCAGCCGGTCCAGCTGGCGGCGCCCGATCGCCTCGGTCGGCGTGGCGCCGAGCGGGTCGCCCTCGCCCAGCCTCTCCCGCCACCAGTCCAGCATGGCGCGGAAGGCACGCCCGCTGGCGCGGTCGCCGAAATAGCCCTCGGGGGAGCGGAGCTCCGCGTTGTAGGCGTCAACGATGACGCCACGCAGCCGCGTGGCGCCGTGCTCGACCTCGGCCATGATCCGCCCCTCCATGCCGCCCTCCCGCCGGTTTCGCGGGCGGCTCAACCGGGGTAGCGGATCGCCACCACCTCCAGTTCCTCCACCCCCGCCGGGGTGCGCACGCGGACCAGCTCGCCCTGCCGCTTGCCGAGCAGGGCGCGCGCCACCGGCGAGACCCAGGAGATGCGGCCCGCTGCGGTGTCCGCCTCGTCCACGCCGACGATGGTCACCGTCACCTCGGTGTCGTCCACCCGGGCATAGGTGACGGTCGCGCCGAAGAAGACCTGGTCGCGCCGCGGCTGCCTGGCGGGATCCACCACCTGCACCCGCTCCAGCCGCTTGCGGAGGAAGCGGACGCGGCGGTCGATCTCCCGCAGCCGGCGCTTGCCGTACTGGTAATCGGCATTCTCGCTGCGGTCGCCCAGGGAGGCGGCCCAGCTCACCACCTCCACCACCTTCGGCCGCTCCTCGGTCCAAAGGCGCCTGAGCTCGGCCTCCAGCGCCGCATGGCCCTGGGGCGTCATGTAGAAGGGGGTGCCGGCGGGCAGGCCGGGCGGGCCGGCCTCCTCGTCTTCCTCCTCGTCCGCCGCCACTCAGCCCTCCGCGCAGCCCTTGTCGCGCAGCGTTGCCGTGACCCAGGCGCGGTCCTGGGTGCCGGCGGCGATGGCGCGCAGCGCCGCCTGCTCCTTCGCCTGGTGCGCCTCCGCCGCGGCGATCACGGATGCGGCCCCGGCGAGCGGCACCACCACCACGCCGTCCTCATCCGCGGCGATCAGGTCGCCCGGCATCACCACCTGGCCGCCGCAGGCGATGGGGTAGCCGATCTCGCCGGGGCCTTCCTTGTAGGGGCCGGCCGGCGTCACGCCGCGTGCCCAGACGCCGATCTCGAGCGCGGCGAGCGCCGCCGCGTCGCGGATGGCGCCGTCGAGCACCACCGCCGCGATGCCGCGCTGCGCCGCGGCGCCCAGCATGAGCTCGCCCATCAACGCGATGCCGAGATCGCCGCCGCCATCGCAGATGATGACGTCGCCCGGCGCGGCGATGTCGATCGCCCGGTGGAGCAGCAGGTTGTCGCCCGGCCGGACGCGCACCGTGAAGGCGGGGCCGGCCACCGCGACGCGCCCGCCGAAGGGGCGGAAGCCGCCGCGCAGCGCCTGCATGCGGTGCATGACGTCGCCGATATTGGCGGCCGGCAGCACGGCGGCGCGGGCACAGAGCGCGGGATCCACGCGCTCGGTCACGGGGCGGATGCGGAAGCCGATGCTCATGGACGCGTTCCTCTTCGGGCGGGCGGCATCATGCGGGCGGGGCGCGCCCGCGGCTACCGGGGTGAGGGGAAGGGCACTGGTCGCGGCAGTGCCGCGACCCCCTCACACTCCCCATCCCGCCAAAGGCCGAAAGGCCTTTGGAAACCATGTTCTTTCGCGCCGCCCGCGGGCAGGGACGCCGTCCCTCCGATGGGCGGTCCAGGGGGCCCGGCCCCCTGGCGGGGTGTCCAGAGGGGCACCGCCCCTCTGGCGAAGCCCCGCGACGCCCGCCCTCAGCACGCCAGCACGATCTTCCCGAAGTGCCGGTTTGCCCGCATGTGCTCGAGCGCCGCCGCCGCCTCGGCCAGCGGGAACACCCGGTCCAGCGGCAGGCGCAGCTTGCCGGCCTCCACCGCCCCCCACAGATCGGCCCGCATGCGGCGGTTGATCTCCCGCACCTCCTCCAGGCTCCGCGTCCGGAAGGTCACGCCAACGTAGCGGATGCGCCGCAGCGCATGCAGGTCGAAGTCGAACTCGGCCGTCGTCCCGCCCAGCCGGCCGACATTCACGATGCGCCCGAGGATGGCGCAGCAGCGCAGATTGCCGTTCGCGACGCTGCCCGAGACCTGGTCCACAATGACCTCGACCCCGCGTCCCTCCGTCGCCTCCAGCACGCGGTCCGGCCAGTCCGGCCGGCTCGTGTCCACGGCCAGGTCGCAGCCGAACTCGGCGAGGCGCGCCCGCCGCCCCGGATCGGTCGAGCTGCCGAGCACGAGCCGCGCGCCCATCAGCTTGGCGATCTGCAGCCCCATCAGCCCGACGCCGGAGCTGGCACCCTGGATCAGGATCGCCTCGCCCGGCTGCAGCCCGCCATTGGTCACCACGGCGTCGTGCATGGTCTGCAGCGCGATGGGCAGCGTCGCCGCCTGCTCCCAGCCCATATTGGCGTCCGGCAGCGGGGAGACGCGGCCCCAATCGGCCACCGCATACTCGGCATAGCCGCCGCTGCCGGAGGCCATGACGCGCATCCCCGGGCGGATCGTGTCCGGCACCTCGGCGCCGATGGCGACGACCTCGCCCGCGAATTCCAGGCCGAGGATGGTGCCGGGGCCGCCGATCCGCCCATGGGCGTGGCCGGCGGCGACGCCGAGATCGGCGCGGTTCAGCCCGGCCGCGCGCACCCGCACCAGCACCTCCGCGGGGCCGGGCTTGGGCTCCGGCACCTCGCGCAGCTGCACCCCGGATTCGGTGACGATGGCGGCCTTCACGCTGTCTCCCCCTTCGGTGCGTTCGCGGGAGCGTAGCGGGCGGGGTGCGACCTTCACAGGGCGGGGCCGTCGGTGGCCCTTGGGGGAGGAAGGGAACTTCCTCCCCCAAGCCCCCGCCTTCCTTTTTCTGATCCTTTCTCGGGGGCGCTTGCCCGGTCGGGCTGGAAGACTCCCGGCCAGGGCCGTTTCCTTCAGGCCTTCCGGTCGTCCGAACTCCACAGGCTGCCCAGCACCGCCCCCACCACCCCCGCCGCTGCTCCCTGGCCGACCGTCTCGGACGCACTCCCGGCCCGCCCCGGCAGGTATCGCCCGATCTCCTCCGCCAGGTTCAGGATCGGCATGCTCTGCAGCCAGGCATGGCCGGGGCCGGTCAGCGTCGCCAGGAACAGACCCTCGCCGCCGAACAGGATGTTGCGGAAGCCGCGCACCAGCTGGATGTCGAAGGCGACCTCCGGCGTGATGATGCCGACATGCCCGGCATGCACCAGCAGCCGCTCCCCGGGCGCGAAGTCGCGCTCCACCACCTCGCCCGAAAGATCGAGCCAGACCGTCCCCGGCCCCGTCACCTTCTGCAGGACGAAGCCCTCGCCGCCGAAGAATCCGGCGCCGAGCCGCTTCTGCCAGGCGACCTCCACCGCCACGGAGCTCTCGGCGCAGAGGAAGGTCTCCTTCCGGCAGATCAGGGATTCGCCGGGGCCGAGGCGGCGGGCGATGACCGTGCCCGGGAAGCGCGGCGCGAAGGCGATGTGCCCCGGCTGCTCCGCCGTGAAATGCGTCACGAACAGGCCGCCGCCAGCCAGGCTGCGCCGCAGCCCGGCGAAGAAGCCGCCGCCCGTGCCGGTCTCCATGCGGATACCCTCGCTCATCCAGCACATGCAGTTGGTCTGGCTGTAGAGCTGCTCGCCGGCGGCGAGGTCCACCGCCACGGTCTGCATGACGGTGCCGTGGATTTCGAAGCGCATGCCTTCCCCCCCTGCTGCCCATGGCGCGGCGCGCCGTGTCACAGCTCCTTGCGGAACCAGAGGCGGGCATGGCCGGGCGGCATGCCCTCCAGCCGGCCGAACTCCACATAGCCGTGGCGGGACCAGAAGCCCGGCGCCTGGAAGCTGAAGGTGTCCGTGTAGGCGTGGGTCGCGCCGCGGCCGCGGGCGATCGCCTCGGCGTGCTCCAGCAGCTGGCTGCCGAGGCCGCGGCCGCGATGCTCCGGCGCCAGCCAGAGCCAGTCGATGAACAGCCAGTTCCAGTAGGTCAGGCCGAGCAGCCCGCCCACCACCTCGCCTTCCCCGTCGCGCGCCAGCACGGTCACCGGCTCCCGGTCATAGGGGCCGCCCATCTGCTGGTTGTAGGCGTGCAGGCCGCGCTGGATGGCCTCGACGGCCTCGAGCTCGGGATACTCGTCCTCGGTGATTTCGATCGGCTCGCTCATCCGCTGAAGCGCCCCCAGGCGGCGATGACCACCGTGAACAGGCCGAGGCCGAGGTTCAGCGTGACGAGTTGGCGGATGCGCTCCATGGCCGCGCCCGCGGCCGGGCGGTCGCCGGCGGCCATGGCGGCGCGGAAGCCGCGCCAGGGGCCGAAGAACAGCGCTGCGAAGATGCCCGCCATGATCAGCGCGGTGAGATGCATCAGGTGGATGTGCCAGCGTGCGCCGGCGAAGCCGCCATACCAGCCGAAGAGCAGCGCCCAGCCGGTCAGCAGCATGACCGGCGCGGCATGCCAGACCAGCAGGAAGAAGCGGCGCAGCGCGCCCTGGTGGACGAGGAGACGCTGCGGCGGCTCCAGCGCCGCCAGCGCCGGACGCATGGCCAGCAGCGCGAAGGCCATGCCGCCCACCCAGAGCACGGCGCCCAGCACGTGCAGCGCATAGAACAGGGAGCCCAGCATCAGCGGCCGGCCAGGCCGCGGATGGCCGCACCCAGCACCCGGACCTCCGCCGCCGCCAGCGTCCGCGGCGCGGATTCCGTCACCGCCAGGCCATCCTGGAAGGCCTGGGCGAAGGGCGCGCGGTTGCCGAGGCAGCCCTCCAGCACCCGCACCTGCCGCGCCTGCAGCGTCGCCGCGACCTGCACGCGCAGCCGGCTCTGCGGCGCCACGCGGTTGAGGAGGGCGGCGATCGGGCGCTTCTCCTCGGCGGCCAGGCGCTCCGTCGCCTCGCTGGCCCAGAGATCGGCCGGGGAGGGCTGCAGCGGCATCAGCACCAGGTCGGCGGTCCGGATGGCGACGCGCGCCTCGGTCTCGGCATGCGGTGGGGTGTCGAGGACGACGAAGTCCTGTTCCCGCCGCAGCCGGTCGAGCGCGCCGGGGACCCGCCAGCCGGAGGGGCTGTCGAAGGTGAGGGGGGTGGCGCGGCCACCCTGCCGGCAGCGCTCGGCATGCCAGCGGCGGAGGGTTTGCTGCGGGTCGGTGTCGAGCAGGGCGACGCGGTGCCCCTCGGCGGCCAGCACGGCGGCGAGGTTGGCGGCGACGGTGCTCTTGCCCGCCCCGCCCTTCTGCTGCGCCACCGCCACCACGAAGGCCATCACCCCGACTCCGATCGGCTCCGCGGCGAGCCTAGAACACGTTCCTGCCGGCTGGAATCGGCCGGGGAGCGCCGAGGTGTAGGTCCGGGCGGCGCCAAGGGATGGCTGGGGGCGCTGCGGAGCGGGGCGGTGCGAACGGAGGGGGATCGCGCTTGCGGGTCGACCGCTCGACTAACCGCAAGATGTTGTGGTAACCTTGGGTCAGCGATTCGTTCGCGCGACTCGGGCCAACTCGTTGATGGAGGCCGGTTTCGCAGCGGCGGCGTTCGGTGATCGTTCTGCGGCGGTGGTGCGCTTTGCGCAGCGCGCTTGTGGGCCCGATTCAGCCCCGCCATGGCAGCGATGTGGCCGGCGCGATACTGCCGCCCGGAGCCGTTGCCGCCCAAAAGCCGCTGCCGCCTGGGCCGGACGCCCGGCCGAAGCTGCGCCGCGATGTGGGGCATGGCGCCGGATCGGGGCATCTCCGCATCGCGGAAAGAAAGGTCGGCTACAGCACGCAACCGTGCATTGAGGGGCGATACTGCCACTGTGATCTTCCCGCCGGCGGCTCGAGAGAGCGGGGGCCAGGGGGAAGGGGTGGTGACATCGTGGCGGCTGTTGGAGGCCCGCAAGCTGCGGGCCGAGGCGAAGCTGTTCCGTGAGACCGCCCGGATTCTCAGCCTGAGGACGGAAGCCGAGGCGATGCGCGGGGCCGCCGAGATGCTGGAGGCGCAGGCCGCCGCCCTGGAACGCGCGGCGGAGAACGAATCCCACGACACGATGGACTGACCGGGCCTGTCCTCAATTGGTGGATTGAACGGAACCTTCGGCCCGCCGAGACCGAAGCCGCCGCCCCGGATCGGATGGGCGGAATATAGGGCCGGATTCGAAGGCCAGCGCGTCAAGCACCTGCCGCTCCGCACCTCGCCCGTCACGAGCACGGCTCATTCGGGGCCGACGCCATCACCTCTGGCCGGTCCGGCGATCTCATCGCCTGCGGGCGGTTCAACCTCCCGAATGACATCGATGAAGGCCCGCAGACTGGCCGGGACATTCCGCCGCCCTGGGTAATAGAGGCATAAGCCAGGCGACGAGGGCACCCACTCGTTCAGCACGCTGACCAAACGACCGGCAGCGACATCCTGCGCGATCCACGCCTTCCGCATATAGGCGAGGCCGGCGCCCGCCAGCGCCGCCTCTCGCATCAGCGTCGGTTCATTGAGCGTGAGCACGCCGGGAACGTCGATATTGAGCGTTTCCGAACCTTGTGCAAATTCCCAGCGATACATGCCGCCGCTCGGCCAGCGTGCCCGGATGCAACGGTGTCGCGTCAGATCGCCGGGCGTCCGAGGCGGCGGATTCTCCTCAAAGTAGGTCGGCGATCCCACCACCACAAAACGCTGGTCAGCGCCAAACGGGACCGCGATCATGTCACCCGGCACCACATCCCTCGTGCGAATACCGGCGTCGAAGCCGTCAGCGATGATGTCGATCAGGCGGCCCTCGGTGACCAGGTCGACGCTCATGTCCGGATAGCGGCGCAGATATTCGAGTACGACGGAAAGCAGGATTTGTCGCGCCGCGCCGACGCTCGAACTGATCCTCAACGTCCCGGCTGGCTTGTCGCGCAGGTTATTCACGCCCTCCATCGCACTGCGGATTGCGGAAAGCGCCGGGGCGACCCGGGCAATGAACTGCTCGCCTGCTTCCGATAGAGACACGCTTCGCGTGGTCCTGTTGAATACGGGACCGAAGAGGACGCAATTAGGATCGCGAACGACACCACTTATGGCCTGCAGGCCTACGTTCTATCGGCGAACTTCAAGCGTGCCCGTGCCGTGGCTGCCCGTCTCCAGGCGGGCCGTGTGTCCATCAACGGCGGTCAGCATGAGCCACTCGCTCCATTCGGCGGCTTCAAGCAGTCCGGTATTGGCCGCGAGTTCGGAGTTTTTGGCCTCGAAGCCTATCTCGAGCCAAAAGCTGTCCTGGGGAGCTTCACCGAATGACCATCGCCTCCAGGCGGCGGCCTTCGATCCAACCGATTCCTATGCAACTGGACTACGAAGCGTCCCTTGCGGCACGGCACAATCTCGCAGTCTCCCTCGCCCGCGAACTACGTGAGCGGCGCGGTGCTTCGGGTCGATGGCGGCACCATCCGCTCGGTCAACCAGGCGGACGCTGGGCCTGAACCATGGACGAACTGACCGAGCAAGGACTGACGCTTTTCTCCGAAATCCGCGGTGCGGAACGCGCCGCGGATATGCGAGAGGCTATCGGCAAGGGCGCCTTCGGCTCCGCGGTGGAGGCGCTGGCAGTGGGTTTCGTCGTCGGGACCGTGTGGACCCGGCCGGGCCTCGACCGGAAACAGCGAAGCCTCGTGACGCTAGGCATTCTCATCGCACTGCGGCAGACCGAGGAGTTCAAGAACCACGTTCGCATTGGTTTGACGAACGGTCTCACCGCGAGCGAGATCGAAGAGGTTTTGATTCAAGCGGCCGCTTATGCCGGCTTTCCAGCCGCGCATGCGGCCAGCAACGCGGCAGCCCAAGTCCTGCGTGACCTTGAGCCCAAGGCAACGTGAAGGACGGCCGAACCGCCGGCGCGGAGGATTATCGTGGACTACGTAGGACTTGGGCGGACGGGCCTGCAGGTATCCCGTCTCTGCCTTGGCTGCATGAGTTACGGACAGGCCACCACCGGATATTCTCATTTGTGGGCCTTGAGCGAGCAGGATGGCCGTACCTTCATCAAGCGCGCGCTCGACCTGGGCATCAACTTCTTCGACACGGCCAACAACTACTCGGACGGCGAGAGTGAAGCGGTGCTCGGGCGCGCGATCCGCGATCTTGCCCGCCGCGACGACGTCGTTCTCGCCACGAAAGTATGCGCCCCTGTTCGGCTGGGGCCCAACGGACGAGGCCTTTCACGAAAGGCGATCCTGTCGGAAGTCGAGAAGAGCTTGCAGCGACTCTGCACAGACTACATCGACCTCTACCAGATCCATCTGTTCGACAAGGAAACGTCGCTTGAGGAGACACTCAGCGCGCTGAACAACGTGGTTCGAGCCGGCAAGGTGCGCTATCTCGGCGCAGCAAATCTCCATGCCTGGCAGCTGATGAAGGCGATCGGCCTTCAACGCGAGAATGGCTGGCCGACCTTCATATCGATTCAGAACCTCTACAACCTCCTCAATCGCGAGGAAGAGCGGGAGATGTTGCCGCTCTGTCTGTCGGAGGGGTTGCAGCCATTCCCTGGTCGCCGCTCGCGCGTGGGCGCCTGACGCGCCCCTGGTCCGACGAGCCGACGACCGAGCGTGCGAAAACCGACATCTTCTCGAGAGCGTTGTTCGAAAGGACAGCGGCGATCGACAAGCCCATCATCGACCGTTTGACCGAGGTCGCCCAGGAGCGCGAGCTGCCGGCTTTGCAGATCGCGCTCGCGTGGATGCTTCGCAATCCGGCAGTCGCTGCCCCGATCGTAGGTGCGACCAGGATCGCCTATCTTGACGACGCTATTGCCGCCCTTTCCATCGAGCTTTCAAGTGGAGAAATCGACCGCCTCGAAGAACCATATCAGCCTCATCCGCTACCGCCTCAGCTCACCGGCGCCTAGTTCGTGAAGAGCTTGGGTCGGTGAGAGAAATATCCGGCCGATTTGACCGACGCGGCGCTACGCCCTTCGTGATGATCAATGGGAGCGTAGAAGAGACTCTCTGCCTGGTCGTGAAGGGAGGGTCCCGATTCCGAAGTTCGCCGCCAGTGCGGCGCCCTTCGCATCGAGACACTGGCCTTTTTCTGTGACCTGCTGGTCCGCTCCGTCCGCTGCTGAAGCAGCGGACGGAGCGGGCAGCACATTCGAGCGGTTTCCGCTCGCCCGTGCCTCAGCCGCGGAGGGACTGCCAGTCCACGCCGGATTCGAAGCCGGCCGCGGCGCGGTAGATCCGCGCCTCGTCATACATCCGGCCGACGAACATCAGCCCGACGGGCAGCCCGTCCACCGTGCCGCAGGGCAGGCTCAT
>DASQVL010000304.1:0-3999 GCA_035640795.1 Crenalkalicoccus sp.
GGGATCGAGCCCCGCCACCTGCGCGGGCACGACCGTGCCCGGCGGCGAGGAGGCGAGCCGCGCCACCTGGACGTAGAGGTCGTTGACGATGGTGAGCGCCCCGTCGAGCGGCTTGCCGGCCGCCTCGCGCAGCGCCTTGAAGCGCTCCTCGATCGGCTGCGCGGCGGGCTCGGCGCCGGTCGGCGGCGCCTGCTGCCCCTGCGCCTGCTGCACGCGCTGCGCCTCCGGCCCCTGGCCGGCCGGCTTCCAGCCCTCGGGTGGCGTGCCGGGGGAAAGCTGGCGCGCCACGCCGTGCAGCAGGTCCCGCATCGGCGAGTTCGGCGCGCCGAGCACGTTCAGCCCCTCCGCCGCCTCCTGCAGGTTGCGGAAGGGCGGCAGCACCAGGTCGTCCAGCAGCGCCTGCCAAGCCTTGCCGTATTCCTCGGCATAGCGGCGCAGCACCGCCTGCTCGAGGGCGAGCGGGTCCTCGGCGCCGGCCGCCTGCGCCTCCGGCCCCAGCACCCAGCTTTCGGCGGCGGCTTCGCGCACCTTCGCGCCGAGACCGGGCAGCAGCGTCCGGTACAGCCCGTCCACCGTGTAGAGGCCCGGCACGCCCTCGGTCAGCGGCTTGCCGGAGGCGCGGGTGAAGTAGCGTTGCCCGGCCGCGCCCACCGCGTCGGCGGGCGTCCAGGGGCTCAGCTTCTGGCCGAGCGGGCGGAGGCGCGACATCACGCGCTCGGCCATCGGCAGGCGGGAGAAGACGCGCCGCGACGCGTCCACCAGCGCGCCGTCCAGCGGGAAGGCGGCGAAGTCGCGCGCCAGCAGCGCGTCCAGATGCGCCGCCAGCGCCTCGCGCGTCGGTTGTCCGGTGGCGCCGGGATAGGCGCGCGCCCAGTCGGCCAGCATCCATTCGCGCACCAGCGCCGCATCCAGCGGGCCCTGCCGGCCGAGCATCAGGTAGACCCGCGTCGCCTCGTACAGGTAGTCCGGGCGCTGGAAATTGGCGCGGATCTGGCCCTCGAGCCGCCCCAGCAGGCGCGGCAGCATGGCGCGTTCCAGCACCCGGCGATACGCCGCCTCCGCCCCTGCGGCGAGCGGCGCCGCCTGGGACAGGCCGAGCCCGCCCCCGCCCTCCGCCCTCGCCACGGCCGGCAGGGGCCGCGCCGCGTCCAGGTAGGGCAGCACGCGGGAGAGGTCGCCATCCACCACCGGGTCGAAGCTCGGGGTGCGGCCGGCCTCCTCCGCCTTCGCCAGCGCGGCTTCCATGGCGGCGGCGCGCTGCCGCTCCCCGGCGTAGATCGAATAGCCCCAGCCGAGGCCGCCGAGCACCACGATCCCGGCCAGCGTCCAGGCGCCGGCGGCGACCAGGCGGGCGCGGCGCTGCTCGCCGCGGTCGCGGGCGGCCAGCCGCGCCTCGTTGAACACCACGTCGCGCAGCAGCTTGCCGAGGAAGTAGCTGCGGCCCTTCTGGCCGGCGACGCCCGCCGGCCGGCGCGGATCGAGGCCGAAGGTGCGCGACAGCACCCCGGTCAGCCGGTCGATCGGCGTGCCCTCCTGGGTACCGGAGGTGAAGTAGACGCCGCGCAGGAAGGGGGCGGGGTCGAGGCGCGAGCCGCCGAAGGCGGCGCCGACGAAGGCGCCGACCGGCTCCTCGAGCGAGGCGAACTGGCCGGGGAAGCCGGCGATGGCGGTGCGCTGCTGCGGGCCGCGCTCGGTCTGCAGCCGCTCCAGCAGCCGGTCCTGCAGCCGCTGCAGCAGCGCCTTGAACTCGGCGCCGAAGCGCTTCACCGTGCCCTCGGCGGCGGCTTCCTCCACCGGGAAGGTCATGCCCCAGACCTGGGCGCGGTTCTCGCGGTCGAGGTCGTCGAAGAACTCGATGAAGCCGGCGAGCAGGTCGGCCTTGCTGATCAGCAGGTAGACCGGCAGGCGCTGGCCGAGCTTCTCCTCGAGCTCCTTGATGCGGCGGCGGACGCTCCGCGCATGCGCCTCCCGCTCGGCGGGCGAGAGGCGGCTCAGCAGGTCCACGCCGAAGCAGACCAGGACGCCGTTCAGCGGCAGGCGCGGGCGGTTGCGCCGCAGCATGGCGAGGAAGCGGTCCCAGCCCGCCTTGTCGGCCGTGGCGTCGCTGTCCTGCGTCGTGTAGCGGCCGGCGGTATCCAGCAGCACGGCGCGCTCGGTCAGCCACCAGTCGCAGTTGCGCGTGCCGCCGACGCCGGCGAGGCGCGAGCCTTCGGCGAGCGGGAATTCCAGCCCGGATTGCAGGATGGCGGTGGTCTTGCCGGAGCCGGGCGGGCCGATGATGACGTACCAGGGGAGTTCATAGAGGTAGCCGCCGCGCTTCTTCCCGGTCGCCTGCTTGAGCTGGGCGAGGGCGGCGGCGAGCTTCTCCTTGAGCGCCGCCTCCTCCTCGGCCGAGGCACCCGCCCGCGGGTCCGGCGCGGCCGCCTCGGCCACCAGCAAGGCGTCGCGCCGCTCCCGCCGCCGGGCCAGCAGGATCAGCACGATCAGGTAGATGACGACCGGGATCGCCATCAGCAGGATGCGCGCGCCGGCGCTCTCGAAGGGGTAGAAGCCGCCGAAGCCGGCCAGCGGCGCGAACCACCAGATCAGCGGCAGCAGGATGCCGATGGCGGCGAGCCCGGCCAGGCCGGGCAGCGAGGCGAGGGCGGAGAGCAGGTAGGACATCAGCGGGCCCCTCCGGCCCCGTTCAGCACGACCACCTCGATCCGGCGGTTCTGCTCGCGCCCGTCGGGCGTCGCGTTGTCGGTGATCGGCTCGGCGTCGCCGCGCCCCTCCACGCTGAAGCGTGCCGGGTCGCCGCCATAGGCGGCCGCCATCACCGCCTCCGCCGCCTGGGCGCGCGCGGCCGAGAGGTGGAAGTTGGAGGGGAAGCGCGCGGTGCGGATCGGCTGGTTGTCGGAATGGCCGATCACCTGCACGGCGCCCGGCTCGTCGCGCAGCGCCTCGCCGATCCGGCTCAGCAGGGGCACGAATTTCGGGTCCACCGTGGCGCTGCCGGAGGCGAACATGCCGCGGTTGCTGATCCGCACGATGGTCCGGTTGGGGTCGGAGAGCATGGTGACCAGCCCCTGCTGGATCTCCGGCGCCAGGAACTGGCGGAGCCGCATGGCGAGGGTCGGCCGCGCCGGCGTCACCGCGGGCGGCGGCTCCGGCGGTCGCGGCGGCGCGGCGCGCTGGATGGTCGGCAGCTTGCCCGGGGGCAGCGCGGCGAGGCGCGCGAACAGCCCATCGGTCCCGGAGGCGAGCGCGTTGGAAGCGAACAGGTAGCCGAGGCCGAGGATGCCGAGGGCGAACGGCGCAGCGACCCAGGTCGGCACGCCCCGCCTGCCGACGCGGTGCGGCGCGTCCACCCCCTGCCAGTGCGGCGAGAGCTCGCGCTCCCAGTTGCCGCGCAGCTGGACGAGCAGCTGGTAGAGACCCTCCCGGATGCGGTCGAGCGCCGCCGCGCCGTTGCGCTCCAGCCGGTAGCGGCCCTGCAGGCCGAGGGCGAGGCAGAGATAGCAGACCTCGAGCGCCTGGCGGTACCGGCCCGGGTCACGCTGCATGCCGGCGAGCATGTCGAAGAAGCGCTCGCCGGACTTCACCTCCTGATGGAAGGTGGAGACGAGGGAGCGGGTGGACCAGCCGGAGGCGGTGCCCCAGGGCGTGGCGAGCGCCACGTCGTCGAGCGCGGCGCAGAGCGCGTAATGGGCACCGCGCACCTCCTCGGGGGAGGCGCCGGTGTCCCGCGCATCGGCCTCGAAGGCGCGGAGCGCGCGGATGGCGCGCTCGCGCAGCTCCTCCGGGTTCGCCACATGCACGCTGGCCGCCAGCCGGGAGAGCAGGTCGAGCAGCGGCGCCGCGGCGGCGGCGAGCGGCCCGAGTCCGATCTTGGGGATCGCCTCCGCCTCGCCCGCCATGCGTGCGGGCGCCGGCGCGTAGCCGGGCGGCTCAGCGGGCGCGGCGAAGGGCGGCGGTGCGGAGGTAAAGGGCGGCGCGGCGGTGAAGGGCGGCGGGGCC
>DASQVL010000305.1:0-6354 GCA_035640795.1 Crenalkalicoccus sp.
CGGAAGTCGTGCAGCGCCACCGGCTCGATGCGCAGCGCCCGCATCTCGGCGTCCGAGAGGTGGAACTCGCCCGGGGCCATCGCCTCGGCACTGGTGGCGGGCTCTGCGGCGGGGACGGCCTGGGTCCGCGGCCAGGCGAAATAGGCGCCGGCGCCGGCGACGGGGAGCAGCGCCGCGACCAGGAAGGGCCAGCGGCGCCGGCCGCGACGGGCTGGGGCCGGCGGTTCCGGGATGGGCGGCGGGGCGGCGGGCGCGGTCGGGGCCTCGCGCTTCAGGGGCAGTGTCACCGGCGCAACGACCGGTTCCGTGTCGCCCTGACCGGCGCGGGGCTGGTGGATCACATTCATGTTCGTCCCGGTTTGGCCATCGGCTCGGGCTCTCTCTCTCCACGACCAACGCATCACGCTGGAAGAAGGAGCGCTGGCCCGTTTCCTCCGCCCCTGGGCCGACCCTGGACTGGCCAGCCTTACCTGCACCTTGCCTAATTCCTGAAAGCTGAGAAAGCCAAATCGACGCGGATCGTCGCATGGGGCGGGACGGCCGGCAACGCTCTCAGATAGCCAACTCAACCAGGAAGGGATCAGGACGGGCGAAGGACTGGGCCAACAGGTCAACCAGCTGGTCCAGGCTCTCCGCCCGCGCGGCCTCAACGCCCAGGCCCTGCGCGAGCTTCACCCAGCCGATATCGGGATTGCCGAGATCCAGCATGTCGAGCGCCGTGCGGCCCGGATTGGCGCCGACACTGCGATATTCGCCGAGCAGGATCTGGTATTTGCGATTGGCGAGCAGGATGGTGGTAACCGGGAGCCTCTCCCGCGCCTGGGTCCACAGCGCCTGGAGGGTGTACAGGGCCGAGCCGTCCGCCTGCAGGCCGATGACGCGCCGGCCGCCGGCGCCGAGGGCCGCCCCGGTCGCCAGCGGCAGGCCGCAGCCGATGGCGCCGCCGGTGATCTGCAGCCAGTCATGCGGCAGCGCGGCGAAGCTGTGCGGGAAGAAGCCGCGGCCGTAGCTCACCGCCTCGTCCACCACGACCGAGTCCTCCGGCATCAGGGCAGAGAGGGTGCGCGCCAGGCCTTCCGGCGTGACCGCGCCGTGCACCGGCTCGGGCCGCGGGCCGGGGTCGGGGATGCCGGCCTCCGGCGCGCCGAGCTCCTCGGCCAGCGCCGCGAGCGCCGCCTCGGCATCCTGCTCGAAGCGGGAGAGGAGGTGGACGCCGGCACCTTCCGGGTAGTGGCGGCTCGGCGTATCCGGATAGGCGAAGAAGCCGATCGGCGCCTTGGCGTTCACCAGGATCAGCTGTTCGACCCAGGCGAGCGCCTCGATCGCCTGCGGCGCCGGGTAGGGCACGCGCTCCAGCGGCAGGCGCCCGCGCCCGCGGGCGATGCGGGCATTCGATCCCTCCGCCATCAGCCGCGCCCCGGTCGCCGCGGCGATGCGGTGGGCGTGGCGCTGCGCCGCCGGCCGCAGCGCGGCGCCGCCGAGCAGGATCAGCAAGTTCCGCCGCTCCCGCAGCAGGCGGGCGGCCTGGCGCACCGCGTGCGGATCGGCCTGCGGGGCGGGCGGGACGGGCAGCGGCGCCGCCACCACGCCGCCCTCATCCCAGGAGGCGTCGGAGGGGAGGATCAGCGTCGCCACCTGGCCGGGGGAGGTGCGCGCCGCCTGCACCGCGACCGCGGCATCCGCCCCCACCTCCGCCGCGCGCATCGAGGTGCGCACCCAGGCGGAGACGCCGCGGGCGAAGCCCTCCGTATCGGCGGTGAGCGGCGCGTCGAGCGGGCGGTGATAGGTCGCCTGGTCGCCTACGATGTTCACGATGCCGCTGCGCGCGCGGCGGGCATTGTGCAGGTTGGCGAGGCCATTGGCGAGGCCCGGGCCGCAATGCAGCAGGGTGCAGGCCGGCCTGCCGGCCATGCGCCAGTAGCCGTCCGCGGCGCCGGTGACGACGTTCTCCTGCAGGCCGAGCACGCAGCGCATGCTGGGGATGCGGTCCAGCGCGGCGACGAAGTGCATCTCGCTGGTGCCGGGGTTGGCGAAGCAGAGCTCCACGCCACTGGCGAGCAGGGTCCGCACCAGGCTCTCCGCTCCGTTCATTGCATTCCCTCTCGCTGCCCCTCGGCCGGGCGCAGGGTGCGCGGGGCGGGCGCGGCGCGCAAGGCTGGCGGACCGGCCGGACGGCCCCATCTCTCCCGCATGGCGCGAACGATCCTCCACGGTTTTCTGGCCGGCTTCCTCGCGGTGCTGGCCTTCCACCAGGGCATGGTCTGGCTGCTGCATGCGGCCGGGCTGCTGCCGGCGGGCCCCTTCTCCCTGGCGCCGGTGCCGCCCTTCGGCGTGCCGCAGGTGCTCTCGTCCGCCTTCTGGGGCGGGGTGTGGGGGGTGGCGCTTTCCCTACTGCTGGCGGCGCGGCCGCGCTGGCCGGCCCTGCTGACCGGGCTGGTGCTGGGCGTCGTCGGGCTCAACCTGGTGGCGCTGACCCTGGTGCCGGCGCTGAAGGGGCTGCCGGTGGTGCCGCCCGATGCCGGGCGGCTGCTGAGCATGGTGCTGATCAACGGCGCCTGGGGCTGGGGCGCGGCGCTGCTGCTATTGGCTGCCGGCGCCCGGCGGCGCTGGCCGGGCGCACCGGCGGGGGCGACCCAGCGCGCCTGAGGGCGCCGGGCATGTGCCCTCGCCCGACCGAATGCCGCGCCGCGCCCTGGCGCTTGCGCGCCGGTCCGTCCTTGCCACCTTGTCTCCCGACCGCAACGGGAAGCGGGAGCCCGCCATGACCGCCGAGCGTTTCCGCGTCTCGCGCCGCGCCGCTCTCGGCCTGCTCGGCGCCGGCGCGCCCCTGCTGGTCCCGGTGGGCCGCGTCCGCGCCCAGCCGCGGCCCGACAAGGTCTCCTTCGTCACCAACTGGCGCGCCCAGGCCGAGCATGGCGGCTACTATCAGGCCCAGGCCGCGGGCCTCTACCGGGAGGCGCGGCTGGAGGTCGAGCTCCGCGCCGGCGGGCCGCAGATCAACCCGGCGCAGCTCCTGATCGGCGGCCGGGTGGACATGTCCATGGGCAACGGCCTCGCCGCGCTGAACTTCGTGCGGGAGGGCATTCCCTTCCTCTGCATCGCCGCGGTGTTCCAGAAGGACATGCAGGTGCTGATCGCCCACAGGGGCACCGGCCTGGTCGACTTCGCCGCGCTGAAGGGCCGCACGCTGCTGGTGGGCGCCGAGGCGCGCGTCACCTGGTGGCCCTTCATCCGCGAGAAATACGGGCTGCGCGACGACCAGGTGCGGCCCTACACCTTCAACCTGCAGCCCTTCCTGGCGGACCGCCTGCTGGTGCAGCAGGGCTATCTGGGCAGCGAGCCCTATTCGCTGGGGCGGGTCGGCACCATGGTGGACACGCTGCTGATCCACGACGCCGGCTTCGAGAATTACGGCACCACCATCAACATCGGCGCGAAGACGCTCGCCGGGCGGCGGGAGGTGATCGGCCGCTTCGTGGATGCCTCCATGGCAGGCTGGGACCAGTACCTGAAGGGCCCCGCCGGCGGCTTCGACACGGCGGGGGCCAACGCGCTGATCAGGGCGCAGAACCCGGAGATGACGGACGACGTCATCGCCTATGGCACGCAGGCGATGAACGGGGCCGGCATCGTCCGGTCGGGCGATGCCGGGACCCTGGGCATCGGCGCCATGACGGAGGCGCGCTGGGGCCGCTTCTTCCAGGCGGTCGCCGCGGTCGGCGTGCTGCCGAAGGAGCTCGACTGGCAGCGCGCCTTCGACCTCTCCCTCGTCAACCGGGGCATCGGCCGGGCGTGAGCCCGGAGGCGCCGGGCGAGGCCGTCGCGCCGCCGCCGCTGGTCGCGCTCTCCGGGGTCGGCAAGCGCTTCCCGCGCGGGACGCAGGCGCTGGAGGGGGTGGAGCTGGCGATCCGGGAGGGCGAGTTCCTCTCCCTCCTCGGCCCCTCCGGCTGCGGCAAGTCCACCCTGCTGCGGCTGATCGCGGGCCTCGCCGAGCCTTCCGCCGGCCGCATCGCCTGGCGTGCCGCAGGGCGGGCGCGGGACATCGGCTTCGTCTTCCAGGAGGCGACGCTGATGCCCTGGGCGGATGCGATGGCGAATGTCCGCCTGCCGCTGCGCCTGGCCGGCGTGCCGCGGGCGGATCAGGAGGCGCGCGCCGCGGCAGCACTCGCCGCCATCGGCCTCGCGGGCTTCGAGCGCGCGGTGCCGCGCGAGCTCTCCGGGGGGATGCGCATGCGCGTCTCCATCGCCCGCGCGCTGGTGACGCGCCCCTCGCTCCTGCTGATGGACGAGCCCTTCGCCGCGCTCGATGAGCTCACCCGGCACCGGCTGAACGACGACCTGCTGGCGTTGTGGGCGGCGAGCCGCGTCACCATCGTCTTCGTCACCCATTCGGTGTTCGAGAGCGTCTATCTCTCCTCCCGCATCGTGGCGATGGCGGCGCGGCCGGGGCGCGTCGCGGCGGAGCTCGCCGTGCCCGCGCCGGCGCCGCGGCCGCCGGGCTTCCGCACCTCGGCGGAGTACGCCGCGCTCTGCCGCCGGGCGACCGCGGCGCTGGAAGCGGCGATGGCGGCATGAGGGCACGGCTGCTCGGCGCCGCGACGCCGGCGCTCGCGGGGCTTGCCGTGCTGGCGCTGTGGGAGGGGCTGACGCGGCTCTATGCCGTGCCCGCCTACGTGCTGCCCGGGCCGGTTGCGATCGCCCATGCGCTGATCGAGGATTGGGGGCTGCTCGCCGCCTCGCTCCTCGTCACGCTGCGCATCGCGCTACTGGCGCTGCTGGCCGCCGTCGGGCTGGGCGGCGGGCTCGCCGTGATCTTCGCGCAGTCGCCGCTGCTGGAGCGCGCGCTGTTCCCCTATGCGGTGGTGCTGCAGGTGACGCCGATCGTCGCGATCGCGCCGCTGATCCTGATCTGGACAGACGACGTCACGCTGTCCCTGCTGGTCTGCGCCTGGATCGTCGCCTTCTTCCCGATCCTCTCCAACACCGTGCTCGGCCTGAACAGCGCCGACCGCAACCTGGTCGAGCTGTTCCGCCTGTATGGCGCGACGCGCTGGCAGGCGCTGTGGCTGCTGCGCCTGCCGGCGGCCTTGCCCTACTTCCTCGCGGGGCTGCGCATCGCCGGCGGGCTCGCGCTGATCGGCGCGGTGGTGGCGGAGTTCGTGGCGGGGGCCGGGGGCACCGGATCGGGCCTCGCCTTCCGCATCCTGGAGGCGGGGTACCAGTTGAAGATCCCGCGCCTCTTCGCCGCGCTGGCGCTGATCAGCGCGAGCGGCATCGCGATCTTCGCCGCGCTCGGCCTGCTGCAGCACCTGCTGCTGCGGCGCTGGCACGAGAGTGCGCTGCGGCCGGAGGGGTAGCCCGCCACTCGCGGGCGCCGGATGGGATCGGGGGAGGAAGCGGACTTCCTTCCGCCTCCTCCCCCTGGGCCCGCACCGGGTCAGAGGATCAGGTCGCTCAGCAGGATCTTGCCCGGCGGCACGCCGAGCAGCTCCACCGTGCCGCCCGAGTAGGTGAGCAGCGTGTGGTCGCCGACCGCCGAGAAGGAGAGGCCCGCCGAGCCCACCGAGCTGAGGTCGAGCTTGTCGATCCCGCTCTTGAAGTCGGTGACCACGTCGTCGCCGTTGTTCGCGCCGAGGACGAAGATGTCGTTCCCCTTGCCGCCGGAGAGCGTGTCATTCCCGACGCCGCCCGCGAGCGTGTCGTTCCCCGTGCCGCCCCGGATGCTGTCCGCGCCCGCGGTCGCCGTGATGCGGTCACCGCCATTGCCGGCGACGATCGCGGCGAAGTTGCCACCCAGGATCTGGACGCCGGAGAGGTCCACCGTGTTGCCGCCGCCGGCATCCAGCAGCCGCACCGGCCCGCCGGCACCGGAGAGATCGAAGCGCTCGATCCCGCAGGCGGCGCTGAAGCCGCGCACGCCGATATCCACCCCGGCCGTGCCGACCGCGGCGATCAAGTCGGTGCCCGTGCCGCCGGCATCCTGGTAGCGATCGAAGCCCTCGAAGCTGCCGCCGGACAGGCCGCTGACGATATAGGTGTCGCCGTTCTGCCCGCCATTCAGCTGGTCGTCGCCCTTGCCGCCATGGATGGTATCGGCGGCGCTGCTGCCGGTGATGGTGTCGTTGCCACCGGCGCCGTCCAGCGTGATGGCGCCGATCAGGGTCACGCCGGAGAAGTCCAGCTTGTCCCCGTTGTCGGTGTCCAGCACCCGCGCCGGGCCGCCGGCGCCGGTCGCGTCGATCCGCTCGATGCCGGCATTGAGGAAGCCGTTCACGCCGATGTCCACCGCGCCCGGGCCGAGGGCGAGGATCACGTCGTTTCCGGTCTTCCCCGTGTCGGCGTAGCTGTCGAAGC
>DASQVL010000306.1:0-3892 GCA_035640795.1 Crenalkalicoccus sp.
AGCGCGCGGCGCGCGGCATCGAGGGCACCATCGCCACCGCACCGACCGGCCTGCTCGCGCCGCTGCCCGGCGGCGCCCGCAAATCCCTGCTCGGGGAGTGACCATGGCCGAGGCCGAACTCGTCGCCCGCTACCGCGCGGCGCTGGAATGGCGCCGCGTGCTGGAGCCGGTCTGGCAGGCCTGCTACCGCTACGCCCTGCCGCCCGCCTACGGCATGCCGGCGCCCTTCGACGCCACCGCCGCCGACGCCGCCGAGCAGCTCGCCGCCTCCCTGCTCGCCGAGCTCACGCCCCCCTGGTCGCGCTGGTTCGGCCTGGTCCCGGCGCGCGGCGCGGCCGAGGACGACCCGGCCCTCGCCGGGCGGCTGGAGGACGCGGCGGCGACGCTGCAGGCGCATTTCGACCGTTCGAACTTCGCCATCGAGATGCACCAGGCCTTCCTCGATCTCGTCGTCGCCGGCACCGGCGTGCTGCTGGTGGAGGAGGCGCCGGTCGGCGAGGCTTCCGCCTTCCGCTTCACCGCCGTCCCCATCCGCACCGCGGTGCTGGAGGAAGGGCCGGACGGGCGCCTCACCACGCTCTACCGGGAGAGCCGCCTCTCCGCCGCCGCGATCGCCGCGCGCTGGCCGCAGGCGACGCTGCCCGATGCGGTCGCCCGCGCCGCGCTTGCCGCCGACGCGGCGCCGCTGCCGGTGCTGGAGGCGCTGTGGCCGGAGCCGCCGGGCTTCGCCCACACCGCCCTGCTGCTGGGCGACCCGGACCGACCCGCCCATCTCGGCCGCGGCCGCTTCGCCGACAGCCCCTGCATTGCCTTCCGCTGGCTGAAGGTGCCGGGCGAGACCTATGGCCGCGGCCCGGTCATGAAGGCGCTGCCCGATATCCGCACCGCCGACAAGGTGGTGGAGCTCGTCCTGCAGAACGCCTCCATCGCCGTCACCGGCATCTGGCAGGCCGAGGATGACGGCGTGCTGAACCCGCTGACGGTGAAGCTGACGCCGGGCGCCATCATCCCGAAGGCGGCCGGCAGCTCCGGCCTGACGCCGCTGCAGCCGGCCGGCAATTTCGACGTCTCGCAGCTCGTGCTGACCGATCTGCGCGCGCGGATCCGCTCGGCGCTGCTGGCCGACCGGCTGGTGCCGCCCACCCCCTCCGGCGCCATGACGGCGACCGAGGTGCTGGACCGCAGCGCGCACGCCATGCGCCTGCTCGGCGCCACCTATGGCCGGCTGCAATCGGAGCTGCTGACGCCGCTCGTCACGCGCTGCCTCGGCATCCTCCGCCGCCGCGGCGAGATCCCGCCCCTCGTCGAGGGCGGGCGCGAGGTGGCGCTGCGCTACGAAAGCCCGCTGGCGCGCGTGCAGGCGCGCGCCGATGCGGCGAACACGCTGCTCTTCCTGCAGTCCGTCGCCAGCCTCGGCGGCCAGGCGCAGGCGCAGGTGGATGCTGCCGCGGCGACGCGCTGGCTCGCCCGCACCCTCGGCGCCCCGGCCGAGGTCCTGGTTCCCGCAACGCCCGCCTCGACCGGAGTGACCGCCTGATGGCCCAGGACCTGCTGACCCCGCCCGCGTCCAGCCCGCCCGCGCCGATCCCGGCGGAGGCCGCGCCTTCCCCCGCGGGCCGGCCCGCCGATGTGCCGGAGAAGTTCTGGGATCCGGCGGCCGGCGCGCTGCGCGTGGACGCGCTGCTGAAATCCTACCTCGAGCTCGAGCGGCGCCTCTCCCAGCGCATGGGCCCGCCCGGGCCGGATGCGACGCCCGAGGACCTCGCGCGCTTCCGCGCCGCCATGGGCATCCCCGACGCACCGGGCGGCTACGACATCGCCGCGCCGCACGAGCTCTGCTGCGCCGACCCGCTGGTGAACGAGCGGCTGCACGCCGCCAATTTCAGCAACGAGCAGGCGCAGCTGGTCTACGATCTGGCGGCGGAGCGGCTGCTGCCGCTGATCGCCGAGGCGGCGGCGCAGTACGAGGCCGACCGCCAGCGCGAGAGGCTCTACGCCCAGTATGGCGGGCCGGACCGCTACGCGAAGGTCGCCCCGCAGATCGCCGCCTGGGGCCGCGCCAACCTGCCGGCGCCCGTCTTCGCCGCGCTCTCCACCACGGCCGAGGGCGTGATGGCGCTGGAGCAGATGATGCAGAAGGGCGAGCCCACCCTCTCCCGCGACGCTGCCGTGCCGGCGGCGCCCTCCGAGAGCGAGCTGCGCGCGATGATGCGCGACCCGCGCTACTGGCGGACGCGCGAGCCGGCCTTCGTGCAGCGGGTGACCGACGGGTTCCGGAAGCTGATGCAGCCCTGAGGCGGTCCTGGAGTACGTTCCGTTCAGGTGGGACCACCTGAACGGGTGAAGATGCTCCTCCGCCGCATCTCCCTTCGGCCGGGCTTGAGCTGAGGCTCGCCCGGCCGGGGGCGCCGCCCCGGGCTCCGTCGGCATTGCTGCGCAATGCGGATGCGGCCCGCGCGTGCGGTGCCCCGGCGGAGGCGGGCCGGCGCCGCAGGGCCCGCCCGCCTCCGCCCCCCATTCCGGCCGCGACCAACCCCTGAGCGGGCTCGCGCGCCGTCCCGCGCCGCGCCGGCCCCGCAGCCCGGGCCAACCGTCGCCGCCCGCCCCCGCAACCCGGATCCGCGAGGACCCCGATGTCCGCTTCGATCGACCAGGCCTTCATCAAGCAGTACCAGGCCGAGGTGCAGGAGGCCTATCAGCGCCAGGGCTCCAAGCTGCGCCCGACCGTGCGCAGCAAGACCGATGTCCGCGGCGCCTCCACCGTCTTCCAGAAGGTCGGCAAGGGCACCGCCGCCGCCAAAGCGCGCAACGGCGTCGTGCCGGTGATGAACATCGACCACAGCAACGTCGAGTGCTTCCTGCAGGACTACTACGCCGGCGACTGGATCGACCGGCTCGACGAGCTGAAGACCAACATCGACGAGCGCCAGGTGGTGGCGAATGCCGGCGCCTACGCGCTCGGCCGCAAGACCGACGAGCTGATCATCGCCGCCTTCGACAGCGCGACGCACGAGGCGGTGGGCACCGCGACCGGCACCACCGACAATGACGGCCTGACCCGCGATAAGGTGCTGCTGGCCTTCCAGGCGCTGGGCAACGCCGACGTGCCGGATGACGGAAACCGCTTCGCCGTCGTCGGCTGGAAGCAGTGGAGCGAGCTGCTGACCATCCAGGAATTCGCCAACCTGCAGTATGTCGGTCCGGACGAGCTGCCCTGGAAGGGCACGCTGGCGAAGCGGTGGCTCGGCGCGCTGTGGATCCCGCACAGCGGCCTCACCCTGAACGGCGCGCTGCGCTACTGCTACTTCTACCACAAGACCGCCGTCGCCCACGCCGCGGCGAGCGAGATCACCGTGGACGTCACCTGGCATGGCGACCGCGCCGCCTGGTTCGTCAACACGATGATGAGCCAGGGCGCGGTGCTGGTCGACAATGTCGGCGTCGTGCGGATGCGCGCGAAGGAATAGCGTCGTGGATGCGCGCGAAGGAATAGCGCCGCGGATGCGCGCGAAGGAGTAGCGCGCCGAGGCACCCCCACCCCGACCCTCCCCCGCAAGCGGGGGAGGGGGCGAACTCCCTCCCTCGCTTCGGGGGAGGGCTGGGGTGGGGGTGCGCCCACCCGCCCCGATCCTGCCCACCACCCCCCGCCCCCGAGGCCGCCCGCATGTCCCTGACCGCGCTCGCGCTCTGCTCGCGCGCCCTCCTGAAGATCGGCGCGCAGCCCATCGCCTCGCTCGACGAGGGCACCGCCGAGGCGGAGGTGGCGGCGAACCTCTACCCCGCCGTGCGGGACGCGCTGCTCTCCGCCCATCCCTGGAGCTTCGCCACGGGCCAGGAGACGCTCCCGCGCCTCGCCGCGCGCCCCGTCGCCGACTTCGCCTACGCCTACCAG
>DASQVL010000307.1:0-3668 GCA_035640795.1 Crenalkalicoccus sp.
ACCACGCCGGCGATGTCGCAGACCCAGACATTCTCGCGCCGGAGGCCCATGGCGACGAGGAGGTCGAGGCAGGCGAGCGCCGCCGCGCCGCCGCCGGTGTTCACCACCTTGACCTCCTCGATGCGCTTGCCCTGGAGCAGGAGGCCGTTGCGCACCGCGGCGGCGACGATGATGGCGGTGCCGTGCTGGTCGTCGTGGAAGACCGGGATGCGCATGCGCTCCCGCAGGCTGCGCTCCACCTCGAAGCATTCGGGGGCCTTGATGTCCTCCAGGTTGATCGCGCCGAAGGAGGGTTCGAGTGCGGCCACCACCTCGACCAGCCGGCCGGGGTCGCGCTCGTCCACCTCGATGTCGATCGAGTCCACCCCGGCGAATTTCTTGAACAGTACCGCCTTGCCTTCCATGACCGGCTTGGCGGCGAGCGCGCCGATGGCGCCGAGGCCGAGCACCGCGGTGCCGTTGGTGACCACGGCGACCAGATTGCCGCGCGTCGTCAGGTCCCAGGCGCTGTCGGGATCGGCGGCGATCGCCTCGCAGGCCGCGGCGACGCCGGGCGAATAGGCGAGCGCCAGGTCGCGCTGCGCCGCCATGCGCTTGGTCGGCTCGATCGCCAGCTTCCCGGGCCGCGGCAGCCGGTGGTAGTCCAGCGCGGCCTTGCGGAAATCCTCGTCCATGCGGCTCCCCCCTCGGCCAGGGAAAGCTAGCGGAGCCAGGGGCGGCGGGCTAATCCCGCGTCATGCGCCTGGTGCGGTCGAGAAGATTCGAACTTCCACGGGGTTTCCCCCACCAGCACCTCAAGCTGGCGCGTCTACCATTCCGCCACGACCGCGGCGCCCAGGCGAGGCGGCGCGTATAGCCCATGCCGGAAGGCGCTTCAACGGCCGTGGCCCCGGCCTGGCAGGTGGCGCCGGGCCTCACCCCCTACCCCGCAGCGGTTGCCGCCATGGAGGCGCGGGTCGCCGCCATCCGGCAGGGCACGGCCGGGGAGCTGGTCTGGCTGGTCGAGCACCCGCCCACCTACACCGCCGGCACCTCGGCGACGCCGGAGGGGCTGGTGGACCCCCGCTTCCCGGTGTTCCGCACCGGCCGCGGCGGGCAGTGGACCTATCACGGGCCGGGCCAGCGCGTGGCCTATGTGATGCTGGACCTGACGCGGCCGCACGGGCGGGTGCGCCCGCGCGACATCCGCGCCTTCGTCGAGGGGCTGGAGGAGTGGCTGATCCTGGCCCTCGCCCGCTTCGGCGTGCGCGGGGAACGCCGCGCCGGGCGCATCGGCATCTGGGTCGCCGACGCGCCGGGGGGCGAGGCGAAGATCGCCGCCCTCGGCGTGCGCGTCACGCGCTGGGTGAGCTGGCACGGCGTGGCGCTGAACCTGGCCCCGGCGCTCGAGGATTTCGGCGGCATCATCCCCTGCGGCATCGCGGAGCACGGGGTGACCAGCCTGGCCGCGCTCGGCGTCCGGGCGAGCCTCGGCGAGGCCGATGCGGCGCTGCGCGCCGCCTGGGCGGAGGTGTTCGGCTAGCATATTGTTTCCATAGCGGATTGACTCGCCCGGGCATTCACGCCTGCTCCATCGCCTTGATCCTGGCCGCATTTCCGGCGGCGAACCGCGCCCACTCCGCCCGGAAATCCTCCAGGCTGGCCCGAGACGCTTCCGTTACATACGGTTGATAAATCTTGCCAATTCTTCAACCAATAGTTACCCCTGTTCGAGGCAGCAGGTTGGGAACGGGAAAGAAATGACGAACGTCGTCATGATCTCGATTGACGATCTCAACAACTGGATCACTGCGCTCGGTGGCTATCAGGGCACCGTCTACACGCCCAACTTCGACCGCCTGGCGGCGCAGTCGGTCAGCTTCTCCAACGCCTACGCCACCGTCCCCGGCTGCAACCAGTCGCGCACCAGCGTGATGTCGGGCATGGCGCCGCAGACCACCGGCGTCATCACCAACGACCAGCTGATGTTCGACTACGTGAACCCACAGCAGACCCTGCCCGCCGTCCTCAAGGCCGCGGGCTGGACCACCGCCACCGCCGGCAAGGTGTTCCACGAGCTGCCGCCCGAAGTCTCCCAGCAGATCTATAATCATGACCTCTCGCCCCGGAACCCCGACAGCACCGGTGACAAGAACCCCGACTACATCGATCCCACCCTGACCAGCTGGCCCGCCGGCCACTACACCGGCCCGCTGGACCAGCTGACCGACGTCATCACCACCGATGCGGTCAGCAAGTTCCTGGCCAGCTATCAGCCGGATGGCGGCAACCTGTTCCTCTCGGTCGGCATCGACCGGCCGCACCTGCCGTGGAACGTGCCGAAGGAATACTTCGACATGTACCCGCTCGACAGCATCGTGCTGCCGGAGACCCTGCCCAACGATCTCGCCGACGTCCCGATCTTCGGCCAGCTGCTGGCGACGCCGGAGGAGCTGGCCCACACCATCGGCCTCAACGAGCTCCGCCAGCTGATCCAGGGCTACCTCGCCGCCATCACCTTCGCCGATGCCATGCTCGGCAAGGTACTCGACGCCATCGCGCATTCGGCCATCGCCAGCGACACGGCGATCGTGCTGTGGAGCGACAACGGCTACATGCTCAGCGAGAAGGACACGCTGGGCAAGGGCACGCTGTGGGACGAGGCGATGCGCGTCCCGCTGATGATCTCCGACCCGAATGCGACGACGACCGACGGCACGGTGCAGGACGCGCCGGTCAGCCTGCTCGACATCTTCCCGACCATCACCCAGCTCGCTGGCGTGGCGACGCCCGGCTGGGTGCAGGGCCAGTCGCTCGTGCACACGGTGGAGACCGGCGATGCCGGCAACCTCACCGGCTACGCCGTCACCTCGGTGACCGGCAGCCTCTCCATCCGCACCGAGGCGTACCGCTACACCCGCTACGAGGACGGGTCGGAGGAGCTCTACGCCATCGGCCCCGACCCGCATGAATGGACCAACCTGGCGAACGACCCCGCCTATGCCGCGGTGAAAGCCGGGCTCGGCGGGCTGCTCGACGGGTACCTGCACGACCAGGGCGTGGCGCAGAACTTCACCGACATCCCGGAGGTGCTGCAGGCCGGGCACGACGGCAGGCTGCTGATCGCGGGTTTCGGCGCGGACACGCTGATCGGCGGCGCGGCCGACAACGTCTACCTGCTGCGCGGGCCGGACGCGACCATCATCGAGCAGGCGGATGGCGGCCACGACACCGTCATCGCCCGTAGCAGCTACACCCTGCCCGACAATGTCGAGAACCTGTGGGGCGCCGGCTGGGACGGGCCGGACGCGCCGCCCAGCCCGCGCTCGCTGATCGGCAACAACCTCGACAACGTCATCACCATCGACAAGGGCGAGGGCCTGGCCGATGGCCGCGGCGGCAATGACAGCATCCTGGCGGCCGAGGGAAACGACCAGCTGCTGGGCGGCGGCGGCAACGACACGCTCGACGCCGGCGCCGGCAATGACACGCTGGATGGCGGCGCCGGCGACGATCTGCTGATCGGCAATCTCGGCGACGACCTCTTCATCCTCTCCGGCGGCCACGACACCATCGTCGATCGCGCCAATGTGGACGTGGTGCGGATGAAGCTGACCGGCTCCGGCGGCATGGACCGGGTGGACATCTCCGCCTGGGGCGCGGCGAACACCGTCGTGGAGATCCAGAAG
>DASQVL010000308.1:0-3457 GCA_035640795.1 Crenalkalicoccus sp.
TGCTCGCGGCCGGACCGCTGGAAGGCCCGAACGGCGCGCGCGTCGCGCCGCGCCATGTGCGGCCGCTCGGGCCGCTCGACGAGGCGGGGCTCGCCCTCTGGCTCGCCCGCGGGCCGGTCTTCGTCTCCGTCGCGCGTTACGAGCCCTTCGGCCTCGCCGTGCTGGAAGCGGCCCTCGCGGGCTGCGCGCTGGTGCTCTCGGACACGCCCGGCTTCCGCGAGCTCTGGGACGGTGCCGCGATCTTCGTGGCGGAGCGGGATGATGTCGCGCTGGCCACGGTGCTGCACGCGCTGCTGCAGGACCGGGAACGCCGCGCCGCCTGCGGCGCTGCCGCCGAGGCACGGGCGCGCCGCTACGGAGTGGAGGCGATGACGGCGGGGATGCTGGCGGTGTATCGGCAGGTGCTGCACGGTGCGGCCCAAGGGACGATGCAGGGGGCGGCGGCGTGAGGGTCGCGTATTTCGCGCATTCCCTGGTCTCCTGCTGGAACCACGGCAACGCGCATTTCCTGCGCGGCGTGCTGCGGGAACTGATCGCGCGCGGGCATGACGCCGTGGCCTGGGAGCCGGCGGGCGGCTGGAGCCTGCAGCACCTGCTCGCCGACCATGGCGAGGCCGGGCTCGCGGCCTTCCGCGCCGCCTATCCCGAGTTGCGGACGGAGCGCTACGCCGGCCCCGCGGACCTCGAGCGCGCGCTCGACGGCGCCGAGCTCGTAATCGCGCATGAGTGGAACCCGCCCTGGCTGATCGCGGCGCTCGGCGCCGCGCGCCGCGCGGGCGGACGCTTCACCCTGCTGTTCCACGACACCCACCACCGCGCCGTGAGCGATCCCGCCGCGCTCGACGCCTTCGAGCTGGAGGGTTTCGACGGCGTCCTCGCCTTCGGCGCGGCACTGGCCGAGGTGTATCGCGCCCGCGGCTGGGGCCGCCGCGTCTTCGTCTGGCATGAGGCGGCCGATACCAGCCTGTTCCGCCCGCCCGCCGTGCCGGAACGCCGTGCGGGCCTGGTCTGGATCGGCAATTGGGGCGACGGGGAGCGCAGCGAGGAGCTGGTGGAGTTCCTGCTGCGCCCAGCCCGGGAGTCTGGCCTGCCGCTCGATATCCACGGCGTGCGCTATCCGGAGAACGCGCTGGCGAGGCTTGCCGCGCACGGCGCGTGCTATCGCGGCTGGCTGCCGAATGCGCTGGCGCCGCAGGCCTTCGCCCGCCACCTCGCCACCGTGCACGTGCCGCGCCGCTTCTACGTGCAGGCGCTGCCCGGCATCCCGACCATCCGGGTCTTCGAGGCGCTGGCCTGCGGCATCCCGCTGGTCTCGGCGCCCTGGCAGGATTCGGAGGGCCTGTTCCGGCCTGGTGCGGACTATCTGACGGCGCGCGACGGGTCGGAGATGACGCGTCACCTCGTCGCGCTGCGGGACGACGCGGCGCTGCGCAAAGCGCTCGCCGCGCACGGCCTCGCCACCATCCGCGCGCGGCACAGCTGCGCGCACCGCGTGCAGGAATTGCTCGGCATCCTCGCCGCGCTGCGGGGCACGCCGGCGGAGGCAGCGGCATGAGGATCGCCTTCTACGGCTCGAGCCTCGTCTCCTCCTATTGGAACGGCGCCGCGACCTATTACCGCGGGCTGATCGAGGAGCTGCACCGGCGCGGTCACCGGACCACCTTCTACGAGCCCGACGCCTTCGGCCGCCAGCAGCACCGCGACATGGATCCGCCCGACTGGGCGGAGGTGCGCGTCTGGCCGGCGACGGAGGCGGGCCTGCGCGAGGTGGTCGGCGAGGCCGGAGAGGCCGATGTCGTGGTGAAGGCCAGCGGTGTCGGCGTCTTCGACACCGAATTGCTGGAGGGTGTGATGGCGGCCGCGCGGCCGGAGGCCATCCGTGTCTTCTGGGACGTGGATGCGCCGGCGACGCTCGCCGAGCTCGCCGCCGGCGGACCGGAGCATCCGCTGCGCCGCGTGCTGCCTGCGCTTGATCTGGTGTTGACCTATGGCGGCGGCCCGCCCGTGGTCGCGGGCTATCAGGGCTTCGGCGCGCGGCGCTGCGTGCCGATCTATAACGCGCTGGATCCCGCGACGCACCACCCGGTGCCACCCGATCCGCGCTTTGCCGCCGATCTCGCCTTCCTCGGCAACCGCCTGCCGGACCGGGAGGCGCGGGTGGAGGCCTTCTTCCTCGCCGCCGCCGCGGCGCTGCCGGAGCGGCGCTTCCTGATCGGCGGCAATGGCTGGGAGAGCAAGCCGATGCCGCCCAATGTCCGGCACATCGGCCATGTCTTCACGCGCGACCACAACGCCTTCAACGCCTCGGCGCTCGCCGTGCTGAACATCGCGCGCGACAGCATGGCGGTGACCGGCTTCTCCCCCGCGACCCGGGTGTTCGAGGCCGCGGGCGCCGGCGCCTGCCTGATCACCGATGCCTGGGTCGGGCTGGAACTCTTCCTGCAGGACGGGACGGAGGTGCTGGTGGCGCGGGACGGCGCCGAGGTGGTGCACCACCTCGCCGCGCTGACGCCGGAGCGCGCGCGGACGATCGGCAGGGCCGCGCGCGCGCGCATCCTGGCGGAGCACACCTATGCGCGGCGCGGCGCGGCGGTGGACGCGCTGCTGCGGGAGACTGCCGGGCGCAAGCGGGAAAGGCGCGCCGCGTGAGCGCGCGGCTCACCGTCGTCATCCTTGGTCTCAGCCTCTCCTCCTCCTGGGGGAACGGGCATGCGACCACCTGGCGCGCGCTGCTCCGCGCCTTCACCGCGCGCGGGCACGAGGTGCTGTTCCTGGAGCGCGACCAGCCCTGGTACGCGGCCAATCGCGACCTGCCGGAACCCGGCTGCTGCCGCTTCGCGCTGTACCGCGACCGGGCGGAGCTCGCGCGCTGGCAGGCGGAGATCACCGCGGCGGACGCGGTGATCGTCACCTCCTACGCGCCGGAAGGGGTCGCGCTCGGCCGCTGGGTGCGGCGCACCGCGCGGGGCGCGGCGGTGTTCTACGACATAGATACCCCGGTGACGCTGGCGAAGCTGGCACGCGGCGACTACGAGTACCTCGCGCCGGAGCTGATCCCGGCCTACGACCTCTACCTCTCCTTCACCGGCGGCCCGACCCTCGAATTGCTGGCGCAACGCTACGGCGCCCGGCTGCCACGCGTGCTCTACTGCTCGGTGGATGCCGAGGCCTACCGCCCGCTGGATGTACCGCTCCGCTGGGACCTCAGCTATGTCGGCACCTACAGCGAGGACCGGCAGCCGGCACTCGAATCGCTGCTGATCGAGCCGGCGCGGCGCGCGCCCGATCTCCGCTTCGTCGTCGCCGGGCCGCAATACCCGGCGGGCATCGCCTGGCCGGCCAATGTCGAGCGGCTGGATCACGTCCCGCCCGGCGACCACCCGGCCTTCTACGCCGCCAGCCGCTTCACCCTGAACGTCACGCGCGCCGACATGATCCGCGCGGGCTACAGCCCGAG
>DASQVL010000309.1:0-3089 GCA_035640795.1 Crenalkalicoccus sp.
GCCGCGTCCAGTTGCCGCTGGCGGCGCTGGCCGCGGTGGCGCTGGCGTGGCTGCCGTTCCTGAAGCACGCGCGCAACCGGCTGCTGTCGGGACAGCCGATCGGGTTGGCGGGGGCGGTTGAAGCTGCGGGGGCGCTGCCGACGGCAGCCTTGGCGATGGCGGGGGCGTTGCTGCTGGTCCCGGTGCTGCGGCCGGGTCACGTGTGGGCGCGCTGGGCGGGGTTGGCGGGGGCCGGGATGACCGTCGCGGCGGCGCTGGGGGTGGCGGGGGCGGCCTCGACCACGCTTGCCGCGTCGGGGTCGGGGTCGGCGCGCACCTCGCTCGCCGGCGGGGCATGGCTGCTGATCGGCGTCGTGCTGCTGATGGCGTCGGACCTGAGCCGCCGGCTGCAGCTTTCGCGCTTGGGCGCGGTGGCGGCGGCGGCGGTCGTGATCGGGCCGCCGGTGGCGCTGATGGCGAGCGGGGCACTGCGAAACATGTCGCTCGCGCTCGAGCTTGGTGCGCAGCGTGACGCATTCCTGGCGGCGCTGGAGCAACATGTGTTCCTCGTGCTGGGGGCGCTGGTGCCGGCGCTGCTGGCCGGATTGCCGCTGGGGGTGGCGGCGCAGCGCGTGGCCGGGGTGCGCCGGGTCGCGTTCCCGGTGCTGAACCTGATCCAGACGGTGCCGTCGATCGCGCTGTTCGGCCTACTGATCGGGCCGTTATCGGCGCTGGCGGGCGCGGCGCCATGGCTGGGGCGGCTGGGCGTCGCGGGCGTGGGCCCGGCGCCGGCGATTCTGGCTCTGGTGCTCTACTCGCTGCTGCCGATCGTGCGCAACACGGTGGAGGGGCTGGACGGGGTCCCCCGCGCCGTTCGCGACGCCGCGCGCGGGATGGGCATGACGGGGCGGCAGGCTTTCTGGCAGGTGGAGGCGTGGCTCGCGCTGCCGGTGGTGCTCTCGGGGCTGCGGATCACCGCCGTGCAGGCGGTCGGGTTGGCGGCCGTGTCCGCGCTGATCGGCGCCGGCGGGTTCGGGGCGATCATCTTCCAGGGCCTGTTCGCCAACGCGCTGGACCTGGTGCTGCTGGGGACGCTGCCGGTGATCGCGCTGGCGGTCGCGGTCGATGCGCTGTTCCGGGCGCTGGCCGGGCTGGCGCGCGGCGCGATCGGAGCCGATTCGTGATCGCGCTCGAGCATGTCAGCCGGGTGTTCGGCGAGTTCCGGGCGGTGGACGACGTGACGCTCGAGGTGGAGCGGGGCGAGATCCTGGTGCTGATCGGCGAGTCCGGCTCGGGCAAGTCCACCCTGCTGCAGCTGATGAACCGGCTGCTCGAGGCGAGCGCGGGCCGGATCACGCTGGACGGGCGCGACATCGCCACGTTGCGGCCGGAGGCGCTGCGACGGCAGACGGGCTACGTGATCCAGGGCGGCGGCCTGTTTCCGCACTGGACGGTGGGGCGCAACATCGCGACGGTCCCTGCCCTGCTCGGCTGGGAGCGCGAGCGGATCGCGGCACGGGTGGACGAGCTGATGCGGCTGCTGCGGCTGGATCCGGTGCGGCTGCTCGGGGCCTATCCGCACCAGCTTTCGGGCGGGCAGCAGCAGCGCGTGGGGGTGGCGCGGGCGCTGGCCGCCAACCCGGCGGTGCTGCTGATGGACGAGCCGTTCGGGGCGCTCGACCCGGTGACGCGGGCCGAGCTGCAAGCCGAGCTGCGGCGGATCCATGAGGAGACGGGCAGCACGATCGTGTTCGTGACGCACGACATGGACGAGGCGCTGAGCCTGGCCACCCGGATCGCGATCCTCGACGCGGGCCGGCTGGTGCAGGTGGGAACGCCGGTCGCGCTGCTGACCCGGCCGGCGAACGATTTCGTCCGCGATTTCATCGGCGCGCGCGACCGGGGGCTGAAGCTGCTCTCGGTGCGGCATGCGGGGGAGCTGGTGCGCAAGGGCGAGAGTGCGGCCGGCGAGCCGATCGGGGCGGACACGACCTTGAGTGCGGCGCTGTCGGAGATGGTGACGCGCGGGACGGATCGGCTGCCGGTGGTGGGGGACGGCGTCTCGGGGGTGCTGGTGCTGGCCGACCTGGTGCGGGCGCGGGAGACGTGACGCTGCCGCTGCTGGTGGCCGCCTTGCTCGCGGCGACGTTCGGGCTGCCGTGGTTGCGGCCGGCGTTCGCGTGGCTGTTCCCGGATTTGGACAGTCCCGTCTACGAGCAGGACAGTTTCTCCGATCTGCTGCTCGGGCATCTGGAGGTGGTGGCGTTGTCGAGCGCGGTCTGCGTGCTGGCCGGGGTGGCGGCGGGAGTGCTCGTGACCCGGCCGGCGGGGCGGGAGTTCCGCGGCCTGGCGGAGACGGTGGCCGCGGTCGGGCAGGCGTTCCCGCCGGTGGCGGTGCTGGCGCTGGCGGTGCCGGCGATGGGGTTCGGGCTCGAGCCGGCGGTGGTGGCGCTGGCTTTGTACGGGGTGCTGCCGGTGCTGCAGAACACGATCGCCGGGCTGGAAGGGGCTCCGGCGCCGGCCCTGACCGCGGCGCGGGGAATGGGGATGACGCCGGGCCAGGTGCTGCGGCGCGTGGAGTTGCCGTTGGCGGCGCCGGTGATCCTGGCGGGGATCCGGACCAGCGTGGTGATCGGCACGGGCACGGCGGCGATCGCCTCCACGGTGGGGGCGAAGACGCTGGGACTGCCGATCATCGTCGGGCTGAACGGGTCGAACACGGCCTATGTGCTGCAGGGCGCCGTGCTGGTCGCGCTGCTGGCGGTGACGCTGGATCAGGGTTTTGAGGCGCTGGCGGGGTGGTCCACGCGGTGGCGGGGGTAGGTCCGCGGGTCGGGGTTGCGGAATGGGGGGCCGGGCCGGAGAATGGCGGCGATGCGACGACCAACGCTGCGAGGCCTCTCCACTCTGATTTGGCGGCTGCGGCGGGCCGCCGCCAAGGCGCGAACGGCGCCGCCGGCAGGGGGCGGAATCGAGCGGTTCTCGATGTTTCAGGGACGGCTCCGGATCAGGGGGGTGCTGGAGGTGAAGGCGCCGGCGCAGAGCCTCGTGCTCGAGACGGCGGCGGGCGACGCGGTGGCGCTGCGCTTCGAGCAGCGACCGGGTCAGGT
>DASQVL010000310.1:0-3250 GCA_035640795.1 Crenalkalicoccus sp.
GCCCGCGCGGCCGGCGCATCCGCGGCGACCGCCTGCGCCGCCGCCGCACCGAGCGTCACGAAACCCCCCATGGTCGCCGAGGTGTAGATCGAGCGCAGCGGATCCACCGACCAGAGGGTGGTGGCCGCCCCCCAGGCGAACACTCCGATGGCCGCGGCGGCCGAGGTGCCGCGCGGCCAGGGCCAGGCGCCCGTCGCCCTGCGATGCGCCAGCACGACGAGGAGGAGGGCGACGGTCGCGATCGGCGCCACCGCCTTGGACTGCAGCACCACCGCGACCGGCGCGGCCAGCATGGCGAGGGCGAGCGGGAAGGAGGGCGCCGCGGCGGGCCGCAGCGCCGCCGCCGGAAGCGGCGGGCTCAAGGCGCGGTCAGACCGTGGCCAGGCTCTCCTGCCGGAGCTCCACGGCGAGCGCATCGAGCGCCGCGCCGAAGCGGTCGAGCATGGCGTCCACCTCCTCCTCCGTGATGATCAGCGGGGGCGAGAAGGCGACGCTCTCCCCCGGCAGGGGACGCAGGATGACGCCGTGCTGCTCGCCGAGCTTCGCTAGGCGCGGCCCGATCTTCCTCGCCGGGTCGAAATTGCGCCGGCCCGCGCGGTCCTCCACCAGCTCGACTGCCGCGACGATGCCGAGGCCCCGGACCTCGCCCACCAGCGGGTGCTCCGCGAAGCGCTCGCGGAGCTGCCGCTGGAGGTGGGGACCGACGCGGCGGACATGGCTGCCGATGTCCATCTCGTCATAGATCTTCAGCGTCTCGATGGCGACGGCGGCCGGCACCGGATGGCCGGAATAGGTGAAGCCATGGCCCCAGGTGCCGACGGAGCCCGAGCCCTCGGCGATGCCCCGGAAGACCCGATCGTTCAGGATGACGGCCGAGATCGGCAGGTAGGAGGCGGAGAGCGCCTTGGCGCAGACCAGGATGTCCGGCGTGATGCCCATGGTCTGGCTGCCCCAGTAATTGCCGGTGCGCCAGAAGCCGCAGATCACCTCGTCCGCCACGAAAAGCACGTCGTGCCTGCGCAGCACGGCCTGCACCTTCTCGTAATAGGTGGCGGGGGGGATGATGACGCCGCCCGCGCCCATCACCGGCTCCGCCCAGAAGGCGGCGACCGTCTCCGGCCCCTCCTTCACGATCAGTGCGTCGAGCTCCTCGGCGAGGCGGGTCGCGAAATCCTCCTCGGACTCGCCGGGCCTGGCATTGTGGTAGTGGTGCGGCGTCGAGACGTGCAGGAAGCCCGGCAGCGGCAGGTCGAACAGCTTGTGGTTGGCCGGAAGGCCGGTGATGGAGGCCGCCGCCAGGGTAATGCCGTGATAGCCCTTGAGGCGGCCGATGATCTTCTTCTTCCGCGGGCGCCCGATCGCGTTGTTCATGTACCAGATCATCTTGATCGCGCTGTCATTCGCCTCGGAGCCCGAATTGGCGAAGAACACCTTGCTCATCGGCTGGCCGTCCGTGGAAGGCGGCGCGCGCTCGATCAGCATCTCCGAGAGGTCGACCAGCGGCTCGTGCGACTTGGCCGCGAAGGCGTGGTAGAAGGGGAGCTTGCGCATCTGCGCGGCCGCCGCCTGCACCAGCCGCTCATTGTCGAAGCCCAGGGCGGCGCACCAGAGGCCCGCGAGGGTCTCGATGTATTCCTTCCCCTGGTCGTCCCAGACGCGCACGCCCTTGCCGCGGCTGATCACCAGCGGCCCGTTCGTCAGGTGCGCCTTGTGGTCGGTGTAGGGGTGCAGCGCATAGGCGATGTCGCGGGCGGCGGTGGAGTTGCGCGGCGGGGTCATGGCGGGCTCCTCGGCGATTGCCCGGGAGCTTAGGACGGCGGGGCGGCCGGCCCAAGCGCCACACTTCCGCAACGGTTGCCGCGGGGGAATTGGTTCCGCCCTTGCTGCCGGTGGTTGCACCCGTGTTTTGGTTCCGCCCTTGCTGCCGACGAGCTTGTTCCGCTATCTGGCGCGCGATTTCGTGGGGAATGCCGAGGCATGGCCACCAGGCGACGGGCGATCGTCCATATCGGGACGCCCAAGACCGGCTCCACCTCGATCCAGAAATTCCTGATCGAGCACCGGCGGGAGTTGCTGGCCGCAGGCTTCTGCTACCCGACCTCCCCGGGCATGCGGAACCACACCGCCCTGCCGGCCTACGGGGCGGGAGAGGGCTATTCGGGCAACGTGGTCCGGCGGGCCGGCGGCAGCGGCGACGGCGGCTCCATCGCCGCGCGGCTGGAGCGCGCGCTTGCCAAGGAAGTGGGCAACCTGCCGGAGCACGTGCACACCGTCCTCTTCTCCTCCGAGCAGCTGGCGACCCGGCTCGACGAGGTGGCGAGCGTGGAGCGGCTGAAGCAGCTGCTGGCGCCGCTCTTCGAGGAGATCCGCATCGTCGTCTACCTGCGCCGGCAGGACGAAGCGGCGGTCAGCCGCTACTCCACAGCGCTGCGTGCCGGCGGGGAGACCAGCTTCGCCCTGCTGCCGCCGCCGGGTGAGGAGGGCCGGCTCTACGATCTCGCCGCCATCCTCGACCGCTATGGCGCGGTCTTCGGGCCTGACGCCATCACGCCCCGCATCTTCGAGCGGTCGCGGCTGGTCGCCGGCGACGTGGTGCGGGACTTCCTGGAGGTCTGCGGCATCCGCGGGATCGAGCCCGGGGAGCAGCCGCCGACGCGCAACCCGGCGCTCCGCGCCGACGTGCAGGAGCTGGTGCGCCGCTTCAACGCCGCAGTCGAGCAGCGCGCTCTGAAGGACCGGCCGCGCATCGGCGTCTACCTGCGCGACGGCCGCTACCACGGCAAGGCGCGCCAGCCCACCCAGGCCGAGGCGCGGGAGTTCTACCAGCGCTTCGCCGAGGGCAATGAGCGCATCCGCGCCCGGTACTTCCCCGACCAGCCGACCCTGTTCGCGGAGGATTTCTCCCGTTACCCGGAGGCCGAGGACGCTGACGCGGTCGCCGATGGCCGCGTGCTCGGTACGGCGGTCGACGTGCTGGTGGAGGTCGCCGAGGCGCTGCGCTCGGCGGAGGTGGAGATGCTCTACCTCTATGGGCGGCAGGCCGAGCAGGCCGGCCGCATCGGCGAGGCGCGGCGGAACTACGCGAAGGCCGTGCGCACCGAGCGCGGCCACAAGCGCGCCAAGAAGGGGCTGCAGCGGCTGGAGGCGCTGGAGGCGAAGGCGCCGGAGGCGGTGGTCGAGGCGCCCCGCCACAAGCGCACGCCGGAGGAGCGCGCCGCCGAGAAGGCCGCGCGCAAGCGGCAGCGCAAGC
>DASQVL010000311.1:0-10007 GCA_035640795.1 Crenalkalicoccus sp.
CGGCTCCGCGCCGCCCGCCGCCACCAGCCCCGTGCGCGGCCCCGCGCCCGGCCTGCTCGACATCGCCATCTGAGGGAGACCCGCCATGAGCGGCAGCGTCACCGGGACCAACAACGGCACCACGGGCACTGCGACCAACAACAGCATCGCTGCGGGCGCGAGCTCCTTCGGCGGCGACTTCAACACCTTCCTCACGCTGCTGACGACGCAGCTGAAGAACCAGGACCCGACCAACGCCATGGACGTGTCCCAGATGACCCAGCAGCTCGTCGCCTTCGCGCAGGTCGAGCAGCAGATCAGCACCAACACCAACCTCGACAAGCTGATCGGCCTGCAGCAGGCGACGCAGCTGACCGCGGCGGCGCCGCTGATGGGCCACACCGTGGAAGTCACGGGCAACCAGCTCTCCCTCCAGGACGGCAGGGCGACGCTGCGCCTGCCCGCGGCGGGGGCGGCGACCTCGGCGCTCATCACCATCACGGACGGCCAGGGGCGGACGCTGCGCAGAGCGACGGTCGCCCTCGGCACCGCGCCGCAGGACTGGCAGTGGGACGGGCGGGATTCGCTCGGCCAGCGGCTGCCGGACGGCGCCTATGGCTTCAGCGTGGGCGGGCGCGACGCGACGGGCGCGGCGCAGACGATCACCGTGACGGCCAAGGCGACGGCGACGGCGGTGGAGCGCAGCAATGGCGAGCTCAAGCTGGTGCTGGGCGGCCTCGCCGTGGGCTTCGACAAGGTGGCGAGCGTGGACGCGGCGCAGTAGCGGCGCCGCTGGTCTGCCGCGCAACTCGCTGATCTGCGCCCGCTGCCGGCGGCCTGTGCCGATCCCGACTGCGTCCAGGATCAGGGCAGGATGTCGGGCGCGTCGCAGGCGGCGGGCAGGATGGCCTCGGCGGGCAGCGCGCCTTCCGCATAGGCCTCGAGCCGCGTGCGCAGCGCACGGTAGGGCTCGCTCGCCTGCCGGGCGTGGCAGGTCTCCGCCATGCCCTCGAGGCGCAGCGGCAGGCCGCCCTCGCGCTCGATCATCGCCTGCAGCATGGCGCGCGCCTTGGCCTGCTCGGCCCGGGTGCGTCGGGCGAAGCGCTCCCGCGCCTCGGCCGAGAACGGGCAATGCGCAAAGCGCTCGGCAAGCGCGCGGCGGAACAGCCGGCCGGTCAGCGCATCGCCGCAGGCATCGAACTGGTAGAGCGAGACGGCGAAGCCGCGCTCGAAGGCGAGCACGTCCTCGAGCGCCGGCTCCGCCACGGGCGTGCCGGCGGCGAGCAGCAGGGCGGCGAGCGGCGCGGCACGCCTCACCCGGGCTGCTCAAGGAAGACGGCGAGCGCGGTGATCTCCTCGTCGGTCAGCGCGGAGGCGGCCTCGGTCATCGCGGCGACGCCGACGCTCGGCCGCGCGCCGCTGCGGTAGTCGCGCAGGGCCTTCGCCAGGTAGTCACGCGGCTGGTGCAGGATGGCGGGCGCCGCCTGGCTGCCGCCGAAATCCTCCATGTGGCAGGCGGCGCAGCGGTGGCGTGAAGCGGCCGCCTTCCCCGCCTCGTGCAGCGCCGGGTCGGGCGGGCCCGCCGGCGCCGGGCCGCGCGGGAGGGAGGCGAAATAGGCGGCCAGGTTGCGCACCTCCTCATCCGAGAGCCCGGCAGAGAGCGGCCCCATGATCGGGTTCTCCCGCCGGCCATTGCGGAAGAAGACGAGTTGCCATTCCAGGAAGCGCAGCCGCTGGCCGGCGAGCGAGGGCACGTCCGGCATGCTGGAGAGGCCGGCCGGCCCGTGGCAGGCGCCGCAGGCCTCGGCGAGGGTGCGGCCGGCCTCGATATCCGCGGCCGGGGCCTGGGTACTGCAGAGGAGCGGGACGGCAAGGAGGGCGGCGAGCGCCGCCAGGCGTGATCGCATGCGAAGATCCCGTGCGGGATGGGGCGCCGCCCGGCGCCGGGGCCGGGCGGCGCGCAGGCTCAACGGCCGGCGTAGCTGATGCGGTAGATTGCGCCTGCCCAGTCATCGGCGACCAGCAGGCTGCCGTCCCTGGCGACGAGCACATCGGTCGGGCGGCCGGAATAGTCGCGCTGGCCGGTGATCCAGCCTTCCGCGAACACCTCCTGCCGGGCGTTCTTCCCGTCCGGGTCCACGACGACGCGCATGATGCGTCCGCCCTGGTAGTTGTGTCGGTTCCAGGAGCCGTGCTCGGCGATGAAGATGTTGTTCCGATATTCCGCCGGGAACTGGCTGCCGGTGTAGAACTTCATCCCGAGCGGCGCGACATGGGCGCCGAGGTTCAGCACCGGCGCCGTGAACTCGCTGCACTGGTGGCCCATGGCGAATTTCGGGTCCGGCATGTCTCCCTGGTGGCAGTGGGGATAGCCGAAATGCTCGCCGAGGCGGCTGACCATGTTCAGCTTGTCGCTGGGCATGTCGTCGCTGATCCAGTCGCGCGCATTCTCGGTGAACCAGTAGCGGCCGGTGCGCGGGTCGATGTCGCCGCCCACGCTGTTGCGCACGCCGAGCGCGATGATCTCGGCGAGGCCGTTCGGATGCACGCGGCGGATCTGCGAGACGCTGGTCGGCGGGATGCCGATGTTGAAGGGCGGGCCGAAGGGCAGGTACATCGCGCCCTCGCGGTCGGTCACGATGTACTTCCAGCCATGCGCCAGGTAGGGCGGCATGTCGTCGTACACGACGACGGGCTGCGGCATCTGGTCGAGGTGCTGCTCGGCGTTGTCGTAGCGCAGCAGCTTGTCGATCGCGACCACGTAGAGAGCGCCGTTCCGGAAGGCGATGCCGGTCGGCATGTTCAGGCCCTTGAGGATCGTCGCAACGGTGCGCTGGCCGTTGCGCTCGGCCACCGCATAGACATTGGTCGCGCCGAAGGAGCCGACGAAGAGCGTGCCGTTGTCGCCCCAGGCCATCTGCCGCGCCTCCGGCAGGCCATGGGCGTAGACCTCGATGCGGAAGCCCGGCGGCAGCCTGATGCGCTTCAGGTTCTCGTTCAGCTCATTCAGCGGCGTCGGGGTCGCCGGGCCGACCGCGGGGGCGAGGCCCCTCTGCTCCTCCGTCTCGTCGCCGAGGAACCAGTCGGCCGGCGGGTTCTGCCAGAAGCTGCGCTGGCTGCTGTCGTAGGATTTGAGATCGGCGGCACGGGCACCCGAGAGGACGAGCCCGGCCGCGAGGACGGCGGAACCGAGCAGGGATGCGCGCAAGGCGATTTTGGCTGGCAAGGACCCCTCCCATGTCGCGGCTTCGGGCCGCGACGGCAACGGAACCATGCGGGCGCAGCGGCGCGCAAGCACAACCTGGGGAGGAATGGGCGCGCCGCCCGGTGTCCGGCAACGGCCCGCGCGGCGCGGCCGATGCCGCGCCGCGGCTGGTGAGCCGGCTGGGACTCGAACCCAGGACCACGAGATTAAAAGTCCCGTGCTCTACCAGCTGAGCTACCGGCTCCCGGCCGCGCCATGGGCCGGCGCTCGCGCGCGTGTCAACCCTCGGCGATGTCGGCGGCGATGCGCGCGCGCTGGATGCGGTCCGGGGTCTGCACCATGCCGCTGCCGCCGGAGCCGCGCTTGATCCTGTCCACGGCTTCCATGCCTGCGACCACGCGGCCCCAGATGGTGTACTGGCCATCGAGGCTCGGCGCCGGGGCGAACATGATGAAGAACTGGCTGTTCGCGCTGTCCGGGTCCTGGGTGCGCGCCATGCCGCAGGTGCCGCGCACGAAGCGCGCCTTGCCCGGCGGCGAGAACTCGGCGGGCAGGTCGGCATAGCCCTGCTCCCGCGCGCCGCCGCGCCCCGTGCCGCTGGGATCGCCGCCCTGCGCCATGAAGCCTTCGATCACCCGGTGGAAGGGCGTGTTGTCGTAGAAGCCGGCGCGGGCCAGCGTCTTGATGCGCTCCACATGCTGCGGCGCCAGGTCGGGGCGCAGCTCGATCGTCACCTTGCCGTCCTTCAGCTCGAGGATCAGCGTGTTCTCGCGCTGCGGGTCGGCCGGCTTCGGGGCCTCGGGCGCGGCGGCCACGGGGGGCTCGCCGGGGATTTCGGCGGGGGTGCCGGCTTCGTCGCTCATCCTGTCTCTCCCTCGGGTCAGGTGGTGCCCAGACGAGCGCGCAGCAGCCGGTCCGGGTTCTGCACCAGGCCGTTACGGGCAGGGTCACCCTTCTTGATGGCGTCCACGCTGTCCATGCCGGCGACCACGCGGCCCCAGATGGTGTAGTTGCGGTCGAGGCTGGGCATCGGGCCGAACATGATGAAGAACTGGCTGTTCGCGCTGTTCGGGTCCTGGCTGCGCGCCATGCCGCAGATGCCGCGGACGAAGCGGTACTGGGCGGTGAACTCGGCGGGCAGGTTCGGCAGATCGGAGCCGCCGGTGCCGGTGCCAGTCGGGTCGCCGCCCTGGGCCATGAAGCCCTCGATCACCCGGTGGAAGGGCGTGCCGTCATAGAAGCCGCGCTGGGTCAGGATCCGGATGCGCTCGACATGTTTCGGCGCGATATCGGGCAGCAGCTGGATCAGGATGGGCCCGCCCTTCGGGCGCTGCTGCGCGTCGCCGACCTGCAACTCCAGCCGCTCGCCGCCCGTGCCCTGGGCCGTCCCCTGGGCCCGGCCCAGGGCGGGCAGGGCCAGCAGGCCACCGGCGGCGAGGCCCGCCGCGAAACTCCGTCGCCGCATTGGCGCACTCCCTGTTCGTTCCGTCTGGTCATGGGCGGGCCGAGGCGCCGCCTACTCCTCCGCCGCGCTGCGCACGCGGGCGAGGGTCCGTTCCAGCGTCAAGCTGGGCACGAAGCTCGAGATGTCGCCCCCGAGCCGCGCGATCTCCTTCACGAAGCGCGAGGAGATGAACTGGTTCGTCTCGCTCGCCATCAGGAAGACCGTCTCGATCTTCGGGTCCAGGCGGCGGTTCATGCCGGTCATCTGGAACTCGTAGTCGAAGTCGGAGACGGCGCGCAGGCCGCGCAGGATCATGCTCGCGCCCAACTCCTGCGCGAAGCCGATCAGCAGCCCCTCGAAGGGCCGGACCTCGATCACCGTGCCGGTGCGGGCGGCGATCGCCTCGGTCTCGGCGCGCACCAGCGCCACGCGGTCCTCGAGCGCGAAGAGCGGGCCCTTGCCGATGTTGATGGCGACGCCGACCACCAGCCGGTCCACCAGCCGCGCCCCGCGGTCGATCACGTCGAGGTGGCCGTTGGTCACCGGGTCGAAGGTGCCGGGGTAGAGACCGACGCGCTCAGGCATCCCTGCCATCCCCGTCGTCCAGCGCCTCCGGCGGCGGCTCGGTCGCGGCCAGCGCGCCGGTCTGTGCCGCACCCGAATCGGGTCCGGCCTCGCCCTGCTCCTCGACCACCGGGAAGCAGCTTGTCACGCGTTCCCCCTCCCCAAGTCTCAGCAGCATGACGCCGAGGCTCGGGCGCCGCGTCAAGCGGACCTGGTCGGCCGGCAGGCGGATCAGCCTTCCGCTGTCGGTCACCAGCATCACGTCGTCGCCCGGGCGCACCGGGAAGGTGGCGACCACCTCCCGCCCCGTGCGGCGGCTGAGCGAGATGCCGACGAAGCCCTGACCGCCGCGGCCGGTGACGCGGTAGTCGTAGGCCGAGCTGCGCTTGCCGAAGCCGCCATCGGTGACGGCGAGGATGATCTCCTCCGCCTCGCGCAGCTCGGTCTCGCGCTCGGGTAGCAGGGTGATCTCGCCGACCGGGCCCTCCTCGGCCTCCTCCTCCTCGGGGGCTGGCGGCTCGGCCTCGTCGTTGCCGTTGCGGCGGCGCTGGGTGGCGGCGCGGATATAGGCGGCGCGCTCGTCGGGCGCGGCCTCCACGTGGCGGAGCACGGAAAGCGCGATCACCGCGTCGCCGCGGCCGAGCCGGATGCCGCGCACGCCGCTGCTGTCGCGGCCGGCGAAGACGCGCAGCGTCTCGGCATCGGCGCGGAAGCGGATGGCGCGGCCGAGCCGGGTCGCGAGCAGCACGTCGTCGCCCTCCCGGCAGGTGGCGACCCCGATCAGCGCGTCGCCGTCCTCGAGCTTCATGGCGATGAGGCCCGCGGCGCGGACGTTGCGGAAGTCGGAGAGCCGGTTGCGCCGGACATTGCCCTGCGCGGTGGCGAAAACGAGGTGCAGGCCCTCCCACATCGCCTCGTCCTGCGGCAGGGGCAGGACGGCGGTCACATGCTCGCCCTCCTGCAGCTGCAGCACCTGGCGCAGGCTGCGGCCGCGGCTGTTGGGCCCGGCCTCGGGCAGCTGCCAGACCTTCTCGCGGAAGGCCATGCCGCGGCTGGTGAAGAACAGCACCCATTGGTGGGTGTGCGCGATGAAGCTGCGCATCACCACGTCGTCCTGGCGCGTCGCCGCCGCGCTGCGGCCGCGGCCGCCGCGGTTCTGCGCCCGGAAGGTCTCGAGCGGGGTGCGCTTCACATAGCCGTCGCGGGTCAGCGTGACGACCATGTTGCCCGGCTCGATCAGGCTCTCGTCGTCCACGTCGGCGATGCCGTCGACGATCTCCGTCATCCGCGGCACGGCGAGCTCGGCGCGCACGGCGCGGAGCTCCTCCGCCATCACCTCCATCCGTCGCGGATGGCTGCCGAGGATCTCCAGGAGCTCGCGGATGCGGCCCGCCACCTCCTGGAGCTCCGCCGCGATCCGCTCGCGCTCCAGCCCGGTCAGGCGCTGCAGGCGGAGCTCGAGGATGCCGCGCGCCTGCGCCTCGGTCAGCCGCACCGTGCCTTCGGGCGAGACGACGTTGCCGGCATCCTCGACCAGCGCGAGCAGCGGGCCGATCTCGCCCGCCGGCCAGTCGCGCGCCATCAGCGCGGCGCGCGCCGCGGCGGCGTCCGCGCTCTCGCGGATCAGGCGGATCACCTCGTCGATGTTGGCGACGGCGATGGCGAGCCCGATCAGCAGGTGCCCCCGCTCCCGCGCCTTGGAGAGGCGGTGGCGGGAGCGGCGGGTGATCACCTCCTCGCGGAAGCCGATGAAGGCGAGCAGGGCGTCGCGCAGCCCCATCTGCTGCGGGCGGCCCTCGTGCAGCGCGAGGAAATTCACCGGGAAGGAGGTCTGCAGCTGGGTCTGCCGGTAGAGCTGGTTCAGCACCACCTCGGCCGTCGCGTCGCGCTTCAGCTCGATGACGACGCGCAGGCCCTCGCGGTCGCTCTCGTCGCGGAGGTCGGAGATGCCCTCGACCTGCTTGGCGCGCACCAGCTCGGCGATGCGCTCGACCAGCGCCGCCTTGTTCACCTGGTAGGGGATCTCGGTCGCGACGATCGCCTGGCGGCCGCCCTTCAGCTCCTCGACCTCGCAGCGGGCGCGCAGCGGGACGGAGCCGCGGCCGGTCTCGAAGGCCGCGCGGATCCCCGATCGCCCGAGGATCAGCCCGCCGGTCGGGAAGTCCGGCCCCGGGATGATCTGCATCAGCCGCTCGAGCGGCGTCTCGGGATCGGCGATCAGCGCGAGCGTCGCGTCGATGACCTCGGCCGGGTTGTGGGTCGGGATGTTGGTCGCCATCCCCACCGCGATCCCGTTGGCGCCATTGACCAGCAGGTTGGGGAAGGCCGCGGGCAGCACCCGCGGCTCCTCGGCCGATTCGTCATAGTTCGGCTGGAAATCGACGGTGTCCTCGTCGATCCCCTCCAGCAGCGCCATGGCGGCGCGCGCGAGGCGCGCTTCCGTGTACCGCATGGCCGCCGGCGGGTCGCCGTCCATGGAGCCGAAATTGCCCTGGCCGTCGATCAGGGGCACGCGCATGGAGAAGGGCTGCGCCATGCGCACCAGCGCGTCGTAGATCGAGGCGTCGCCATGCGGGTGGTACTTGCCCATGACGTCGCCGGTGACGCGGGCCGACTTGCGGTGCGGCTTGTCCGGCGTGAAGCCGCTCTCGTGCATCGAGAACAGGATGCGCCGGTGCACCGGCTTGAGGCCGTCCCGCGCATCCGGCAGCGCGCGCGCGACGATGACGCTCATTGCGTAGTCGAGGTAGGAGCGGCGCATCTCCTCCTCGAGGGCGACGGGCTGGGACTGCCCGCCGGCGCCGTGTTCGGTCTCGCTCACCCTATGCCATGCCCTTGCTGCGCCGTGCGGTCAGGCCGCGCGGCGGGATCTCTAGGTTCCCGGTCCCGGATCGCCCGTTCAGAACGGGATGTCGTCGTCGAGGTCGCCGCCGCCCTTCGGCTTGTCCCAGCCGCCGCCACCGCCGCCGCCGCCACGGCTGCCGCCACGCTCCCGCGGCTCCCCGCCGCCGGAGGAGCGACCGCCGCCCGAGTAGCCGCCGCCCTCCCCGGCCTCGCCGCCGCCGCCGCCGCCGCGGCCGTCCAGCAGGGTCAGCTCGCCGCGGAAGCGGCTGAGGACCACCTCCGTCGTGTAACGCTCCTGCCCCTGCTGGTCGGTCCATTTGCGCGTCTGCAGCTGGCCCTCGACATAGACCTTGCTGCCCTTGCGCAGGTACTTCTCGGCGATGTCGGCCAGGTTCTCGTTGAAGATGGCGACGGAGTGCCACTCCGTCCGCTCCTGCCGTTCGCCGCTCTGGCGATCCTTCCAGCTCTCGCTCGTGGCGAGGCGGAGATTGACCACCTTCTGGCCGGACTGGGTGTTCCGCACCTCCGGGTCGCGGCCCAGATTGCCCACCAGGATGACCTTGTTGACGCTGCCGGCCATGCCGAAACGATCCTCGACCTCTCCCAAACCCTAGCGCCGCCGGGCGCTCCGGGCCAGCGGGGCGGCAGGGGCGTGGAACCACTTCTCAGCCTCCCTATATGGTGCGAGAACAGCGCGAACACAATGCGAACTCAGGCGGCCCCGTCCGGGCCCGACGGAGCACCAGAATGGACGGAGCAGCCCCCCTCGCCCTCGGCGGCGCGCTGCGCATCCGGGGCGCGCGCACCCACAACCTGAAGGACCTCGACCTCGACATCCCGCGCGGGACGCTGACGGTCATCACCGGCCTTTCCGGCTCGGGCAAGTCCTCCCTCGCCTTCGACACGATCTATGCCGAGGGGCAGCGTCGCTATGTCGAGAGCCTCTCGGCCTATGCGCGGCAATTCCTGCAGTTGATGCAGAAGCCGGACGTGGACAGCATCGAGGGGCTCAGCCCGGCGATCTCCATCGAGCAGAAGACCACCAGCCACAACCCGCGCAGCACGGTCGGCACGGTCACCGAGATCCACGACTACATGCGCCTGCTCTGGGCCCGGGTCGGCGTGCCCTTCTCGCCCGCCACTGGCCTGCCGATCGAGGCGCAGACGGTCAGCCAGATGGTGGACCGCGTCATGGCGATGCCGGAGGGCACGCGGCTGCTGATCCTCGCCCCCGTGGTGCGCGGCAAGAAGGGCGAGTACCGCAAGGAGTTCGCCGAGTGGCAGCGCCGCGGCTTCGAGCGGGTGAAGGTGAACGGCACGCTGCACCAGATCAGCGAGGTCCCGGCGCTTTCGAAGAAGCTGAAGCACGACATCGAGGTGGTGGTGGACCGCATCGTGGTGCGGGAGGGGATCGCGCCGCGCCTCGCCGACAGCTTCGAGACGGCGCTGGCCCTCGCCGACGGCGTCGCCTATGCCGAGATCGTGGATGGCGGCGAGCGCGTCGCGCCGGAGGCGCGCCCGGAAAGGGTCGTGTTCAGCGCGAAATTCGCCTGCCCGGTCTCCGGCTTCACCATCGAGGAGATCGAGCCGCGGCTGTTCAGCTTCAACTCGCCCCAGGGCGCCTGCCCGACCTGCGACGGGCTCGGCACCCAGAGCTTCTTCGACCCGATGCTGGTGGTGCCGGACGAGCAGCGCAGCCTGGCCGAGGGTGCGATCGCGGCGTGGTCCGGCGGCGCGCAATCGCCCTATTACGACCAGACGCTGGAAAGCCTGGCGCGGCACTACAAGGTGCGCACCACCACGCCCTGGGGCGAGCTGCCCGCGCAGGTCCGCCGCGCCATCCTGCACGGCACGGGCGAGGAGGTGGTGACGCTGCGCTACAAGGACGGGCTGCGCAGCTACGACGTGAAGAAGCCCTTCGAGGGCGTGATCCCGAACCTCGAGCGGCGCTACCGCGAGACCGACAACCCA
>DASQVL010000312.1:0-4083 GCA_035640795.1 Crenalkalicoccus sp.
GGGGCGCGGCACGACGCGCATCAGCGCGTCCGTCGCCGCCTCCCGCGCCTCCTCGGCCGGCCCCGGGGCCAGCAGCAGCGCGACGGCGAGCAGCGCCCCGGCGAGGACGCCGCCCCGCACCGCCGAACCGGGCTTACGGCCGCTGGTTCGAGAGCACGACGGTGCCGGAGGCGGAGAACATGCCCCCCACGCCATGCACCACGCTGGTCTTCACGCCGGGCACCTGCGCCGGCGCCGTGCCGCGCACCTGCCGCACGCCTTCCTGCAGCGCGAACATGCCGTACATGCCGGTATGCGTGTAGGAGAGGCCGCCGCCATTGGTGTTGAGCGGCAGCCTGCCGCCCGGGCGCGTGTTGCCCTCGCGGATGAAGGCGGCCGCCTCGCCCCGCCCGACGAAGCCGAGATCCTCGAGCCCGTAGAGCGGCAGGTGGGCGAAGGCGTCGTAGATCATCAGGTGATCGACGTCCGCGTGTTTGATGCCGGCCGCCTGCAGCGCGGTCGGCCCCGCCACGCGGAAGGCGCGGGAGGAGGTGAAGTCCTGCATCTGGGAGACCATGTTGGTCTCCACGCTCTCCCCCGTGCCGAGGACGTAGACCGGCTTCGTCGGGAAGTCCTTGGCCCGGTCGGCGCCGGTCAGGATCAGCGCGCCGCCGCCATCCGTCACCAGGCAGCACTGCAGGATGCGGAAGGGGTAGGCGATCATCCGGCTGCTCAGCACGTCCTGCACGGTGATCGGGTCGCGGTACATGGCGCGCGGGTTCCGCCCGGCCCATTCGCGCTGCACGACGGCGACCATCGCCAGGTCCTCGTGCGTTACGCCGTAGGTCTTCATGTAGCGCAGCACGGGGATGGGGAAGAGCGTCGGCGGGCCGAGCGGGCCGAAGGGCGCCTCGAACTGGCCGTTCAGGCTCTCGGGCTCGGGCGGGCGGGGCGTCGCGCCGACGCGGGACCGCCCGCTCTCGCCATGCGTGATCAGCACGGTCGAGCAGTAGCCGGCATGGATGGCGGCCGCCGCGTGGCGGACATGCAGCATGAAGGAGCAGCCGCCCACCCCCGTGCCGTCCACCCATTTCGGGGTGATGCCGAGATAGTGCGCGATCTGCTGCGGCATCATCTGGCCGACGCAGGCGACGCCGTCGATGTCGCCGGGCTTCAGCCCGGTCTCGGCCATCGCGTTCAGCGCCGCATCCGCGTGCAGCATGATCTGCGCCATGTCGGGGATGACGCCGAGCCTGGTGGTTTCCGAAGCGCCGACGATGGCGATTTCTCCGGGCCGGATCATCGCGTCAGGCCCCCTTCGCCGGGCGGAACAGGGGGAGGGTGATCTCCTCGTCCATGGGCACGAAGGCGATCTCGAGCTTCATGTCCAGGACCAGCGCCTCCGGCGTCTGCTCGCACTCGATGATGTTGGTCATCATGCGCGGCCCCTCGGCGAGCTCGACCACCGCGATGGCATAGGGCGGCGTGAAGCCGGGCACGGGGCGGTGGTGGATGACGTAGGAATGCAGCGTGGCGCGGCCGGAGGCCTCGAACACCGTCACGTTCCGCGTGCCGGTATAGGGGCTGAAGGGGCGCGGCGGGAAATAGGGCTTGCCGGTGTCGCCGCAGCGCTGGAGCAGCAGCCTGCCCTGCTTGCAGCCTTCCCAGAAATGCCGGGTTTCCGGCGTCGGCTTGGGCTTGGCCCGGCCGGGTTCGAGCATGCGTCCCCTCCTCTCCCGAGGGGACGCACCCTGCCACGCCGCGCCCCGCCCGGCTACATGGCGCCGGACCACGCCTCCGGCACCAGGACGTAGCCGCCCTCCCGCCGCGCGAGGTGCGCGAAGCCGGGGAAGTGCAGGTGCATGCCCGCGACGGCGAGACGGTCGGTCGCCGCCATGTCGAAGGCGCGACGGCGCGAGGCCGCGGCCTCTCCCTGGTCGATGTCGAAGGCGAGCGTCACCTCGGGCCGCGGCACCTGCACCTCCGGCACATGGACGATGTCGCCCCAGATCAGCAGGGACTGGCCGCCCGAGGCGATCATGTAGCCGGTGTGGCCCGGCGTGTGGCCGGGCAGCGGCAGGGCGGTGACGCCGGGGAAGACCTCGCCGCCGGTGAAGGTCCGCGTGCGGTCCCGGTAGGGCGCGGCCTGGGTGCGGGCGGCCTGGAAGCCGCGCTCCTGCAGCGCGGGGTCGGCCTTCGCCATCGCCGCGTCGTTGTGCCAGAAGCCGTGTTCCATCGCGTGCAGCGCGAGGGTCGCGTTGGGGAACAGCGCGCGCCCGTCCTCCGCGAGGCCGTTGGAATGGTCGGGGTGCATGTGCGTCAGCAGCACCGTGTCCACCTCCTCGGGCGCCACGCCCGCGGCGGCGAGGCTGCGGAACAGCGCGCCGCCGCCCGGGCCCATGGCGGTGCCGCAGCCGGTATCCACCAGCGCCACGCGGCCGCCGCTGTGGATCAGGTAGGTGTTCACCGAGGTCTGGCGCGGCACGGGGCGGAAGGCCTCGCGCAGCATGCGCGCGGCCTCCTCCTCTGCGATGTTGCGCAGCACGGCGAGCGAGCCTTCGAGGAAGCCGTCGGAGACCGCCGTCACCACGATGTCACCGACGCGCCGCCGATAGACGCCCGGCACCTGCCCGGTGGGAATGCCCGCCATCGTCCTCGTTCCTCTCCACCCTGGGGGCGGAGCCTAAGGCAGATTTCGGAGCGGCGCGAAGCCAGCCGGTCGGCCAGGGCCAGGGGGCAGGGCGAGCGCCAGGGGCAGGGCACGGCCGGCCGTTTCCGGCGCGGCGCCTCAGCCGCGGCGCACGCTCGCCAGGAACTCCCCGGCGCGGCCGCGCAGCGTCGCCGCGCGGTCGGTCAGGTCGTTCGCCGCGACGAGCAGCGTGCCGGAGGCGCCCCCGGTCTCCCGCGCCGCCCGCCGCACGTCCTGGATGCGCAGCGTCGCCGCCTCCGTCGCCTCGGCGAGCTGGCCGGTGTTGCGCGCGATCAGGCGCGTCGCCTGGTTCTGCTGCTCGACCGCCGCGGCGATCGCCGCGCTGATGCCGCTGATGCGCTCCACCGTGCTGCCGATGGAGCGGAGCGCGGTGACGGCGTGCTCCGTGCTGGTCTGCATGGCGGCGATCTGCGCGGTGATCTCCTCGGTCGCCTGCGCGGTCTGGATGGCGAGCGTCTTCACCTCGTTCGCCACGACCGCGAAGCCCTTGCCGGCATCGCCGGCGCGCGCCGCCTCGATCGAGGCGTTCAGCGCCAGCAGGTGGGTGCGCCGCGCGATGTCGCCGATCAGCCGCACCACGTCGCCGATCCGGCTCGCCGCCTGGGCCATGCCCTGCACGGTCGTGTCGGTCGCCGCGGCCTCCTCGGTCGCGGCGCGGGCCACCGCGGCGCCGTCCGCCACCTGGCGGTTGATCTCCTGGACCGAGGCGGCGAGCTCCTCCGCGCTCGCCGCCACCGAGTGGACGTCGCGGCTTGCCCGCTCGCTCACCTCGGCCACCGCGTCGGCCTCCCGCCCCGAAACGTCGGCGGCGCCGGAGAGCGAGCGCGCGGCGTCCTGCACCTGCTGCGCGGCGGCGGCCACCGCCTCCACCACCCCGCCCACATCGGCCTCGAAGCTGTCGGCGAGGCGGGCCTGCGCGGTCACCGGCGTCAGCGCCAGCATGGGCGCGACATAGCCGCCGACCGCGTCGCGGATGGCGGAAATGCTGATGTCCAGCACCTCGCCCCCCAGCCGGATGCGGGCGCGGTGCGGCAGATTTGCCGGGTCGGAGAGCAGCGCGCGCTGCTGTGCCGGGTCGCGGTGGAAGAAGTCCATGGAGCTGCCCTCCAGCTCCTCCACCGGGCAGGGCAGCAGGTGCTGCACGCCGCGCAGCATCTCCCGCGCCGCCGGGTTCAGGTAGGTGATGCGGAATTCCTGCGCCGGGTCGGCGGTCATCACGCCAACCGGCAGCTGCTCCAGCATCTGCTGCTGGGCGAAGGCGCGCGCCACCGTCGCACGCAGCGCCTCCAGCGCCGCGGCGATGCGGCCGATCTCGTCGCGCCGCTCGGTGTCGGCGATCGGCGTCGTGGCGTCGCCGGCGGCGATCGCGGCGACGCTGCCGGCCAGCCGGCGCA
>DASQVL010000313.1:0-2017 GCA_035640795.1 Crenalkalicoccus sp.
CCTGGACCTGGTCCCGGGCGAAACCGGGCGCCTCCGCCCGCGCCGCCGGCGCGAGCAGGAGCAGGATCAGGATCAGCCCCGCCGCCGCCTGCGCGAGGGGGCGGAGGGCGCACCTTGCAGCAGCTGGAACACCATGCCGCCGGTGCGCGGTGTCGCCTGCACCAGCCGTGCCTCCACCTCCTGCCCCAGGCGGAAGGTCAAGCCCGTCCGCTGGCCAGTGAGGGCATGCCTGGCCTCGTCCTCGAACCATCGGTCGTCCGGCAGCGACGCGATGGGAACGATTCCGCTCGCGCCATTGTCCTCCACCGTGACGAACAGCCCGTAGCGTGTCACCCCACTTATGCGCGCCGTGAACACTTCGCCGATGCGTGTCGCCATGTACGCCGCCAAGTAACGGTCCAAGGCATCGCGCTCGGCCATGGCGGCCCGCCGCTCGGTCTGGGTGATGTGCTCGGCGCTCTCCGGGAAGCGTGCGGCCTCGGTCTCCTCGAGCGCCCCCGCGCCGAGCTTCAGGCCGCGGATCAGGGCGCGATGGACCAGCAGGTCCGCATAGCGGCGGATCGGGCTGGTGAAATGGGCGTAGCGCGGCAGCGCCAGGCCGAAATGGCCGATGTTGTCCGGCGCGTAGGCGGCCTGGGACTGGCTGCGCAGCACCACCTCGTTCACCACCCGCTCCTCCGGCCGGCCGCGCACCTGGGCCAGCAGCTGGGAGAAGTTGCGCGGATGCAGCTGGTCCGAGGCTGGCAGGGAGAGGCCGAGCCCGGCCAGGAACTGCCGGAGCCCCTGCAGCTTCTCGCCCGAGGGGCGGTCATGGATGCGGTACATGCAGGGCTGGCGCAGCCGCTCCAGCTCCTCCGCCGCCGCGACATTTGCGGCGACCATGAACTCCTCGATCAGGCGGTGGCTGTCGAGGCGCGGGCGCGGGACGATCGCGGTCACGCGCCCCGCGGCATCCAGCAGCACGCGCCGCTCCGGCAGGTCGAGGTCAAGGGTGCCGCGTCGCTCCCGCGCCGCGAGCAGCGCGCGGAAGGCGCCGTAGAGGTTGGCGAGCGCGCCCTGCGGCATGCCCTCCGGGTCGCGCCCCGCCACGAAGGCCGCCTGCACGCCCTCATAGGTCAGCCGAGCCGCGCTTTTCATCAGGCCGCGGCCGAAGCGGTGGCCGGTCTTCGTGCCCGCCGCGTCGAAGCGCATCTCGACGAAGAGGCAGCCGCGCCGCTCATCCGGCCGCAGACTGCACCAGCCATTGGAGAGCGCCTCCGGCAGCATCGGCACGACGCGGTCGGGGAAGTAGACGCTGTTGCCGCGCGCCCAGGCCTCGCGGTCCAGGTGGCTGTCCGGGCGGACGTAATGGCCGACATCGGCGATCGCGACCACGACGCGCCAGCCGGTTCCGTCCGGCTCGGCGAAGACGGCGTCGTCGAAGTCGCGCGCATCCTCGCCGTCGATGGTCACCAGTGGCGTGCGCGTCAGGTCCTCCCGCCCGCGCAGGGTGACGCCGCGCGCCTTCTCCGCCTCGGCCTCCGCCTCGGCGGGGAAGATGTCCGGGATGCCATGGGCGTGAATGCAGATGAGGGAGACGGCGCGCGGCTCGCCGATCCGCCCCAGCCGCTCCACGATGCGGGCGGGGCGGAGACCCATGGGGCGGTGGCCGGGCAGCGGCTCGGCGAGGACGATCTCGCCCGGCTGCGCCTCCCCCGCGGCGCCGGGGGGGACGGCCCATTCCGCCTTCTGGCGCCGATCGGTCGGGATGATGCGGCCTTCCTCATAGACGCCGAGGATGCGGGCGGGCGTGCCGGCCCGGCCGATGCGCTTGACGGTGCGGCCCTCATACTTGCCGGGGCCGACCGGCCGCAGCCGGGCCAGCACGCGCTCGCCCGGCGCCAGCGCCGGCTGGCCGCGCGGCTCCGCCGCCATGAAGACCACGGGCGGCCGGCCCGTGCCCTTCCAGCCGAGCGGCCGGGCGATCGGGTCGCCATCCGGGTCGGTGCCGGTCACCTCCACCACGGTCATCTCGGGC
>DASQVL010000314.1:0-3021 GCA_035640795.1 Crenalkalicoccus sp.
GGCTCGCGCGCCAGCAGGTCGCGCAACGGGTTCGGCGTCTGCTCGAACTCCAGCATGGGCGGAATCGGGCGGAAGGCCGGCGGCTGATCCGGAAGTGCTGCCAGGAACTGCACCGTGGCGGCGAGGCCGATCGCGCTGCCCCAGGCGTGCGGCACGCATTCAACACCGAAAGCACTGGCGAGCGTGGCAATCTTGCGCATCTCGCTGATGCCCCCCGCGGCGCAGACATCGGGCTGCACGATGTCCATCGCCTTTCTGGCGATCACATCCCGGAAGCCCCAGCGCGTGAAGTCGTTCTCGCCGCCGGCCACTGCGAGGTCGAGCGCCTGCGTGACCTGGACATAGCCCTCGTGGTCCTCGGGGCTGATCGGCTCCTCGAACCAGAGCAGATCCAGGTCTTCCAGCATGCGGCCGAGGCGGATGGCCTGCGGGACCGTGAAGCAGTGGTTGGCGTCGACGGCGAGGGCGATGTCCGGACCGATGGCGTCGCGCACCGCCTTGACCCGGCGGAAATCCAGCTTCGGGTCGCCGAGGCCGATCTTCATCTTGATGGCGCGGAAGCCCTGCGCCTTGTAGTCCAGTGCCTCCTCCACCGCCTCCTCGACCAGCCGGTCCATGTCGATGAAGTAGAGGCCGGTGGCATAGGCGCGGACCTCCTTGCGGTGGGCACCGCCGATCAGCTTGTGGACCGGCAGCCCGGTGGCGCGACCCATGATGTCCCAGAGGGCGATGTCGATGCCCGACAGCGCGGTGATGGAGAAGCCCTGCGCGCCATAGTCCTTGATGCGGTTGTAGAGGTCCTCCCACACCACCTCGACGTCGAATGGATCGCGGCCGATCACGCGCGGCGCATACTGGGTCTCGATCAGCGCCTTGTTGACCGCGGCCGGGCCGTAGCACTCACCCCAGCCGGTGACGCCGCCATCGGTCTCGATCTCGACGACACAGGAGCTGCGCGTGGTGTAGAGCCAGCCGCGTGCTGAGGTGAAGGGCTGGTCGACCTTCGACTGCAGCAGGTGGCAGGTGACCTTCGTGACTTTCACGGACGTTCCCCCTCGATCAGATCAGGCACTCAGGCGCCATCCTCCTGCCGCTTCAGCAGTTCGCGCCAGTAGCTCTCGACACCCTGCAGGTGCTGGCCCATGAGCGCCGCCGCACCGTCGGCATCGCGGGCGACGATGGCGTCGCGCATCGCAAGGTGCTGGGCATGGGAGGTTGGCGCCCGCAGCCCGTCGCTGAAGTAGCGCCGCCGGCGGCTGCGGGAGAGCAGGTAGAAGGAGTTCACCACGCGCAGCAGGACGTGGTTGCCTGTCGCCTCGGCGACGGCCAGATGGAACTCGGCGTCACGGTCGGCGAGGTTGCTGCCGGCGGCAATGGTGGCCTCGCCGGCGGCAAGGACGGCGTCGAGGCGTTCGATGTCGGCCTCGCGCCGCCGCTCGCAGGCCAGGCGGATGGCTTGCAGCTCCAGGATGGCGCGGAGCTCGACGACCTCGGTCACCTCCACCTCGGTCAGCGGGGCGCCAATCTCGGCCTGCAGGACCAGGGCATCCAGGCTGCCCTGCCGCCCGATCTCGCGCAGGTAGATGCCGGAGTTCGGGCGCCGCTCGACCATGCGCACGGTCTCCAGGACGGCGATGGCCTCGCGAATGGTGTTGCGCCCCACGCCGAAGCGCTCGGCGAGCTCGCGCTCGGACGGCAGGCGAGCGCCAGGTTCCAGCCGATGATGCGCGACGAAAGCCAGAAGGCGACCGATCAACCCGGCACGCTCGTCCTCGCGCCCGGGCGTGCCGTCCTGCGCGAGGATGGGCCGCAATCGGATCGACTCCGGCTCCTGCACCATGGGCAGAGCTCCGTCCCTGATCAGGACCCGATGGCCCCACCAATTTGGTAGGGCCAGCCGCTCGCCCCGGCAAGCCCCCATCAGGAGCTCACCATGGGCCGGAGGCCTGGATCGTATTCAGCTCAGGGAGGCGAGTTCGGTGCCGAGGCTTCACCCGTCGTCGCCGGAGGCTTGCCCTCCCGCCGAGCGCGCCGGCCTGCACCGGAGGTTTTCGTCCTGCACGAGAGGGGCTCAGCGCGTGGCTTGGCCCGGCGTCACAAGGCCAAAGTGCCTGGCGGTGCCTGTTCCAGGCATTCCCTGATCCCGAGCAGCGCGTCAGCCCGGTGCGGCCAGGGCCGCCGATTCCAGTGCCGCGATGTCGATCTTCGTCATGTGGTGCATTGCCTCCGTGACGCGCCGAGCCTTGCCGGGATCCGGGTCGCGCATCAACTCCAACAGTCGCTTCGCCGTGATCTGCCAGCACAGACCCCAGCGGTCGCGGAGCCAGCCGCATCGCTCGACCGACCCGCCCTCCGCCAGGGCGTCCCAAAGGCGGTCGATTTCCGCCTGGTCGTCGCACTCGACCAGGATCGAGAAGCTGTGGTTGAACGGATCGAGCGGACCGGCCTCGATCGCCATGTAGCGCTGGTCGCCGAGGGTGAAGGCCGCGATCTGCACGCTGCCCGCCGGACCGCTCGGAGTGTCCGCGGGAACCGTCGAGCTCCATTCGATGCGTGAACCGGGCACGAGCGCGGTGTAGAAGCGGATCGCCGCGGCCATGTCCCTCTCGAACCAGAGATGCTGGATGATCTTCGCCAAGGCGCGCTCCCGGAGCAGATCCCGTTTAGGTGGAGTTGCCTGAACGGGTGAAGATGCTCTGAAAACAAAGGCGAGTGTTCCGATCCGGAGGGCGCCGCACTGGCGGCGAAGTTCGGAACCGGGACACTGGAGCGTTTTCACCGTGCACGTGCACGGCGAAAGCGCTCTAGCCTTTGTATTTGGCGCATTTTCTACGGCGAACCGCGCACACTTCGCCTGAAAATGCGCTAGGGGTTGCGGGGACCGACCAGGCCGAACTCGGCGCCCTGGGGATCGGTGGCGATGACGATGAAGGTGCCACCTGGCACCTCGGCCGGGCCGTGCTGGACGGTGCCGCCCGCAGCAGCAACGCGGTCCGCGGCGGCGTCGATGTCCTCGACCCC
>DASQVL010000315.1:0-11347 GCA_035640795.1 Crenalkalicoccus sp.
GTCGCCCGCCTTCACGTCGAGCGGCCTGAGCTCGCCCTTGTCGTTGAGCGTGCCGGTGCCGACGGCGAGCACTTCGCCCTCCTGCGGCTTCTCCTTCGCGGTGTCTGGGATGATGATGCCGCCCGACGTCTTCTCCTCCGCGTTGACGCGGCGGACCAGAACGCGGTCATGCAGGGGACGGAACTTCATGCGGTCCTCTCCTGACGCCTAACCCTTGGTGGTGGTCTCGGTGGTGTGATCCTCGCCCGACCGGCACTTGCGGCGCTGCCGCTAGCACTCCCCCCGGGCGAGTGCCAGCGATCTAGGCCGGGCTCCCGAGGCCGTCAAGGGATTGCAGCACTCGCAATGGGCGAGTGCTAACAGGCTGATCTTCAAAGCTTTTTTGTTGATGCAACCCGCCGCCTCCCGTCATGCTTCCCAACGCGTCAGCAACGGAGGGCGAAAGCCCCGCCACGGCAGAGCCCGAAGCGCAGCAAGGGAGTTGGCGTTGACCGCAGTGATCCGTCCCGAGTCGCAGACCCTGTTCCTGGTCCCCGACTGGCGCCTGACCACCGCCGAGATCCTCTATCACCTGCCGGACCACCCGGGCGTCCTGCAGAGCTTCATCTGGCAGAAGCTGGACCGCGCCCCGGAATTCCCGGAGCTCACCCGCTTCCTGGAGTTCTGGCGCCGCGAGATCGAGGGCCCGCTGCATTCGGTGCGCGTCGCCTCCGCCGCCCTCTCCCGCCCGGCGGAGCTCCGCTACGCGGCGGGGCAGTACCGGCTGCATTAGCCGGAAGGCGGCGCGGAGCCGGGGTGGGCGGCCCGCCGGCCCCGCCGGATGCCTGGCGCAAACTCCGCAAACAGTGCGGGACGTCGCGGCACCGCTCTAGCCGCCGCCGCCCCCCGCGCGCAGCATGGCGCGGGGAAGGGAGGGTGCGATGTTCAAGGACGGCCTTTTCGCGGGAAGCCGCGTGCTGGTGACCGGCGGCGGCACCGGTCTCGGCCGGATGATGGCGGAACGCCTGCTCGCGCTCGGCGCCGCCATCGAGATCTGGGGCCGCCGCGGCGCGGTGCTGCAGCAGGCGGCAGCCGAGATGTCCGGCGGCGACCCCGCCCGCATCGCCTGGCAGGTGGTGGACATCAAGGACCCGGAAGCGGTGGAGCGGGCCGTCGACGCGAGCTGGGCCGAAGGCCGCGCGCCGACTCACCTGATCAACAACGCCGCCGGCAATTTCGTGAGCCGGACCGAGGACCTCTCGCCGCGCGCCGTGCGCGCCATCAGCGACATCGTCTTCCACGGCACGCTGCAGGTCACGCAGGCGGTCGCGAAGCGCTGGATCGCGGTGGGCGATGGCGGCCATGCGGTGGTCTCCATCACCACCAGCTGGGGCCGCACCGGCGCGCCCTTCGTCATCCCCTCGGCGATGTCCAAGGCGGCGGTGGATGCGATGACGAAGTCGCTGGCGAATGAATGGGGCCGCTACGGCATCCGGCTGAACGCCATCGCCCCCGGCACCATCCCGACCGAGGGAATGTATGCCCGCCTCCGTCCCGGGGACGAGGACCCGACGGCCAAGGCGGCGCGATCGAACCCGATGGGAAGGGTCGGCACGGCGGAGGATATCGGCAACCTCGCCGCCTTCCTCCTCGCGCCCACCTGGATCAACGGCGAGACCATCGCGCTGGATGGCGGCGGCTGGATGCGCAACGGCGCCGGCTTCGCCGACCTCTTCACCTGGGGCGATGCCGAATGGCAGGCGGCGCGTGACCGCATCAAGGCGCGCAACGCGGCCGACCGCGCGCAGCGGGGGTGATGGACGCCGCCCGGACCCCGGCGCAATCTGCCGGCGGGAAGGGAGAAGCGCCGCATGATCCTGACGCGCCGCGCCGGGCTCGCCGCCTGCCTTGGCCTGGCAATGCCGCGCCTGGCCCTGGCGCAAGCCTGGCCCGCCGCGCGGCCGATCCGCCTCGTCGTCGGCTTCCCTCCCGGCGGCTCCGGCGACTTCCTGGCGCGCGCGCTCGGCGAGCCACTCGGCCGTGCCCTCGGCCAGACCATCGTGGTGGACAACCGGCCGGGTGCAGGCTCCAACATCGCGGCGGAGAACGTCGCGCGCAGCGAGCCGGACGGGTATTCGCTGCTGCTCGGCGGCAACTTCACCCATGCGGTGAACCCGGCGCTCTACCGCCGCGTGCCCTTCGACCCGCTGGCGGACTTCACCGCCATCTCCCGCATCTGCGACCTGCCCACCATCATCGCGGTGTCGCCGGAGAGCGGCATCCGCACCCTGGGCGAGTTGGTGGCGCGCCTGCGGGCGGAGCCGGGGCGCTGGACCTACGCCACGCCGGGTATCGGCACGCCGAGCCACCTGGCCGGCGCCACCCTCGCGAAGGTCGCCGGCGTGGAGTTCACCCACGTGCCCTTCCGCGGCGGCGCGCCGAGCCTGCAGGCGGTCCTCGCCGGCGATGTCGCGGTGCTGATCGGCACGCCGCCCGTCGCACTTCCCATGGTGCGCGCCGGCAAGCTGCTGGCGCTGGCGGTGACGACGCGCGCGGCCTCCCCGGTCATCGCCGGCGTGCCCGGGACGGCGGAGGCCGGGCTGCCCGAGCTCGACATCGCCGGCTGGTGGGGCCTGTGGGGACCGGCGCGCCTGCCCGCGCCGGTGCGCGACCGCCTCTTCACCGCGCTGCGCGGCGTGCTCGCCGAGCCGGCCGTGCAGGCGCGCCTGGCGGAGGAGGGGCTGCAGGCGCTCCCCTCCGCTTCTCCCGCCGAGTTCGAGGCCTTCCTGCGGTCCGAGATCCCGTTCTGGGCCGCGGTCGTCAGGGAAGCAGGAGCCGTCGCCGAATGAACCTCCATCGCTGGCCCGCACAGCAGCGCGTCCGTCATGACACCCCGGTGGCCGAGGCGCTGCCGCCCGAGCTCGCCGACGTCTCGCGCGTCGTGCTCGTCACCACGCGGTCGCTGGCGGACAGCGCCATCCTCCGCGCCGCGCGCCAGGCGATCGGCGCCAAGCTGGCCGCCGAGACCTCGGCCATGCGCGCGCATTCGCCGCTGCCGGACGTGCTGGCGCTCGCCGCGCTGCTGCGCGAGCACCGGGCGGAGCGGGTCGTGGCGCTCGGCGGAGGCAGCGTGATCGATGGCAGCAAGGTCGCCTGCGCCGCGGTCTGGCACGGCGTGACCGACATGCCGGGGCTGCTGGCCCGCGCCACCTCCCGCGGCGCGGAGCCCGACTTCTGGGGCGATGTGGTGCCGAGCCCGCGCATCGTCGCCATCCCGACGACGCTCTCCGCCGCCGAATTCGCGCCGCATGCCGGGGCGACCGACATCGAGGCGCATCGCAAGCTGCGCTTCCTCGAGGCGATGCAGGTGCCGGTCGCCGTCATCCTGGACCCGGCGGCGACGCTGGAGACGCCGGCGGAGCTGCTGCTCTCCTCCGGCATCCGCGCAGTGGACCATGCGGTGGAGCGGTGGTGCGCCACCGCGACCGCGCCCTTTTCCGATGCCGTCTCCCTGCAGGCGATGCGCATGCTGGCGGAGAGCCTGCCGGCGATCCGGCGCGACCCGTCCGACCTCGCCGCGCGCGGCGCGGCGCAGCAGGCGATGTGGCTTTCCGTGATGGGCGGCTGGGCCGGCGTGCCGGTCGGGGCGAGCCATGGCATCGGCTACATCCTGGGCGGCGCGCGCGGGGTGCCGCACGGCATCACCTCCTGCCTGTCGCTGCCGGCGGTGCTGCAGTGGAACGCGCCGGTGAACGCGGCGCGGCAGGCGGATGTCGCGCGCATCTTCGGCGGCGCGGAGGGGCACAGCGCGGTGCGGGATTTCATCGCGCGGCTCGGCTTGCCGACGCGGCTGCGGGATGTCGGCATCCCGCCAGAGGACATTCCGGATCTGGCCTCCCGCTGGGATGGCGGGCCGCCGATCGCGACCAATCCGCGGCCGGTGCGGGGCAGGGCGGAGCTTGAGGAGATCCTGCGGTTGGCGGCGTGAGTCGTGGGTTGCCCTTGGGGAGGAAGGGAACTTCCTCCCCCAAGACCCCCTCCATCCTTTTTTTGATCCTTTCTCCTTGGCGCTTGCCCGGTCCGCCTGGAAGACTCCCAGCCAAGCTGACCCGCCCCTCGCGTTAGCGTGTGCAGCGACCAACCCTGGTACCGATTGACGCGGCACGTTCAATGGTTGCCTCATTCCGCACGCAGGGGATGCATCGGGACCGACGCCGCCGCCGCCGCGCGCACGCCCTGCCGCGCGGCGATCATGGCGGGGCGTCACGGGAAGGAAACGTCGGATGCACAGGATGCGGGACACCGCAGGCGGGCGCTTGCGCGCGCCGGCCATCGCCCTCGGCGCGGGCGCGCTGCTGCTGACAGCCTGGCCGCATGACGCCGCGGCGGCGCGCAGCTGCGCCGACCTCGCCACCCTCGCCCTGCCGGGCAATGGCAGCGTCACCGCCGCCGAGGAGATCCCCGCCGGCAGCTACACCCCGCCCGGCACCAGCACCGCCTATCCCAACCTGCCCGCCTTCTGCCGCATCGCGGCGACGCTGCGGCCGAGCCCGGATTCGAACATCCGCGTCGAGGTCTGGATGCCGATGGGCGCGGCCTGGAACGGCCGCCTCAACGGCACCGGAAATGGCGGCTATGCGGGGACCATCAGCTACTCGGCACTGGCGACCGGCACCGCCCTCGGCTTCGCCACCGCGAACACCGACCAGGGCACCAGCCCCTCCACCGGCCTGGACGGCACGCCGCTGGTCGGCCACCCGCAGAAGTGGATCGATTTCGGCCACCGCGCGACCCACCTGATGACGACGGCGGCGAAGCGGCTGATCTCGGAGTTTTACGATCAGGGGCCGTCGCGTTCCTACTTCACCGGCTGCTCGGATGGCGGCCACCAGGCCTACCAGGAAGCGCAGCGCTTCCCGGAGGATTACGACGGCATCCTGGCCGGCGCGCCGGCCAACAACCGCACCCACCTGCAGGTAGGCGGGCCCTACATCTACAACAGCTTGCGCGCCTCGCCCGCCAGCGGCATCACCGAGCAGACCGGCCAGGTCATCACCCAGGCCGTGCTCGCCGCCTGCGCGGGCAAGGATGGCGGCCTCGCCTCCGATCCCTTCCTCACCGATCCGCGGCAGTGCCGCTTCGACCCGCGCAGCATCGTCTGCGGCGCCGGTGGCCCGCCTGGCGCCTGCCTGACGCCGGAGCAGGCGGAGGCGGCGCGCCTGCTCTACAGGGGCCCGCACAACCCGCGCACCGGCCAGCGCATCTATGTCGGCGTGCCGCGTGGCAGCGAGAGCGGCCACACCTTCGACTGGGCGCTGCTCGGCGGGCTCACCGATCCGAACAACCCCCGCAACTCCCTGCTCTTCAACGGCCTGCTGCAATGGGTGTTCGGCGCGGGCTTCCAGCCGGTCTCCTTCGACTTCGACCGCAATGTCCGCCAGCTGGACCAGGTGCTGGCCGGCGACATCAACGCCAACGACCCGGATCTCCGCGCCTTCCGCGCGCGCGGCGGCAAGCTGCTCTCCTATCACGGCCTCATCGACTCGCTGGTGCCGCCCTATGACAACATCAACTACCACCTGCGCGTCGTGCAGGCGGAGCAGGCGGGCTGGGAGGCCGCGGAGCAGATCCCCGAAGGCGCCGACACGGTGGACCCCGCGGCGCTGCGGCGGACGCAGGAATTCTACCGCCTCTTCCTCGTCCCCGGCATGGGCCATTGCGGCGGCGGCCCGGGCCCGAACGTGCTGACCGCCTCGCCCAGCATGCTCTTCGCCGGCGATCCGGAGCGCAACGCGCTGGTTGCGCTGCAGCGCTGGGTGGAGCAGGGCGTGGCGCCCGAGCGCCTGGTGGCGACGCACTTCGTCAACAACAGCCCGGCCGCGGGCATCGCCTTCACCCGTCCGCTCTGCCCCTTCCCGCAGATCGCGCAGTATCGCGGCACCGGCCCGACCACGGATGCCGCAAGCTTCGACTGCGTGCCCGGCCCGGTCGGCCCGAACCAGAACGTGACGGCGGAGTACCTGCGCTGAGCTTGACGGGAGGGGCTGGCGCGCGGCGCCGGCCCCTCCCGTCAGCGTGAGGCGCCGGGGCTTGCATCCGGGCGGCGGGCGCTGCGAGCATCCTCGCAACCGGGACGGAACCCGGCACAGGAGGACCGGCCATGGAGTTCGGCTATTTCAGCATGCCCTCCCACCCGCCGGAGCGCGGCCTGAAGGAAGGCCATGACTGGGACCTGCAGACGCTGCGCTGGCTCGACGAGCTCGGCTTCACCGAGGCCTGGATCGGCGAGCACCACACCGCGCCCTGGGAGCCGCATCCCGCGCCCGACCTCCTGATCGCGCAGGCGCTGCTGCAGACGAAGCGGCTGCGCATCGGGCCGGGCGGCTTCCTGCTGCCCTACCACCACCCGGCGGAGCTGGCGAACCGCGTCGCCATGCTCGACCATCTCTCGGAAGGCCGGCTGCTGTTCGGCGTCGCCGCCTCGGGCCTGCCCTCCGACTGGGCGATGTTCAATTGCGACGGCATGTCCGGCGTGAACCGCGACATGACGCGCGAGGCGCTCGACATCATCCTGAAGCTGTGGAGCAGCGAGGAGCCCTTCCACTACGAGGGCAGGTTCTGGAAGGTGGACAAGCCGGAGACGATGTTCGGCTTCCTGAAGCCGCACATCAGGCCGCTGCAGCAGCCGCATCCGCCGATCGGCGTGGCAGGCCTTTCCAAGAACTCCGACACGCTGAAGCTCGCGGGCGAGCGCGGCTTCCTGCCGCTCAGCCTGAACCTGAACCCGGCCTATGTCGGCAGCCACTGGGACAGCGTGGAGGCCGGCGCGCGCAAGACCGGCCGCACGCCCTGGCGCGGCGACTGGCGCCTGGTGCGCGAGGTCTTCGTGGCGGAGACCGATGCCGAGGCGTGGAAGCTCTCCGTCGGCTCCATGATGGGCCGCATGATGAGCGAGTACTTCCTGGAGCTGCTCGGCAATTTCGGCTTCAAGGACTATCTGAAGCACAGCCCGGAGGTCGCGGACAGCGACGTGACGGCGGAGTACTGCGCGAAGCACAACTGGATCGTCGGCTCCCCCTCGACCGTCGCCGAGAAGCTGGAGAAGGTCTACGAGGAGGTCGGCGGCTTCGGCCAGATCCTCGTCTTCGGCTTCGACTACATGGAGAATCCGGAGGCGTGGCGCACCTCGCTCGGCCTGCTGCAGAGCGAGGTGCTGCCGAAGGTGCGGCATCTCGTGCCGCCGAAGCCGCGGGGGGCGCTGGCGGCGGAATAGCGCGGGTGGCCCTTGGGGGAGGAAGGGCTCCCCCAAGATCCTCGACATCCTTCTCCCGGTGCACTTCCCGACCGTCTCGCGCCAACCAGGACCGGCGAGCCGGGACCCGGCGAAGAGGCGCAGCATCTTCGCTGGAAGCCCGGAGCATGGCCCGACACTCGCCCAGGGCCGGGCCCATCACCCCCGCCACACCAGCCCCCACAGCCGCGGCCCCGCCAGCGCCAGCACCGCAAGCAGCAGGATCGCCAGCGAGACCGGCCGCGTCACGAAGGTGCTCCAATCCCCCTGGCTGATCGTCAGCGCCTGGCGCATCGCCTGCTCCGCCATCGGGCCGAGGATCATGCCGATGACGACCGGCGCCGTCGGGAAGCCGAAGCGCCGCATGAACATCCCCACCGTCCCGATGCCATAGAGCAGCACCAGGTCCACGATGGAGTTGGAGATGCCGTAGGTGCCGATCGTCGCGAAGACCAGGATGCCGGCATAGAGCTGGGGTTGCGGAATCTTCAGGATGCGCGCCCACAGCCCGACCAGCGGCAGGTTCAGCACCACCAGCAGGATGTTGGCGATGTAGAGGCTGGCGATCAGCGTCCAGACCAGCTCCGCCTGCTGCGTGAACAGCAGGGGCCCCGGATTGATCCCGTAGCTCTGGAAGGCGGAAAGCATGATGGCGGCCGTGGCACTCGTCGGCAGGCCGAGGGTGAGCATCGGCACCAGGACCCCGGCCGCGGCGGCGTTGTTCGCCGCCTCCGGTCCGGCCACGCCCTCGATGGCGCCGGTCGTGCCGAACTCCTTCGCATGCTCCGGCCTGACCAGGCGCCGCTCGAGGAAGTAGCTCAGCATGGTCGGCATCTCGGTGCCGCCGGCCGGCATCACGCCGAAGGGAAAGCCGAGCAGCGCGCCGCGCAGCCACGGGCCGAGGCTGCGCCGGAGGTCGCTGCGCGACATCATGATGCTGCCCACCGGTCGCACCTCCTGCCGCCCCTCCACATGGTGCCAGGCGAGGTAGAGCGTCTCCCCCACCGCGAAGAGCGCGACCGCCACCAGCACCACGTTCACCCCGTCCAGCAGCTCCGGCACGCCGAAGGTGAGGCGCGGCTGGCCGGTCTGCAGGTCGATGCCGATCAGCCCGAGCAGCAGGCCGAAGAACAGGCTGGTGAGGCCGCGCAGCGCCGAGCCGCCGAGCACCGCGCTGACGGTGACGAAGCAGAGCAGCATGAGCGAGAAGTACTCGGCGGGCCCCAGCTTCAGCGCGAGCTCCACCACCACGGGCCCGAGGAAGGAGATGCCGAGCGTGCCGATCGTGCCGGCAACGAAGCTGCCGATCGCCGAGGTGGCGAGCGCCGGGCCGGCGCGCCCGCTCCGCGCCATCCTCGCCCCTTCCAGCGCGGTGATGATCGAACCCGATTCGCCCGGCGTGTTCAGCAGGATGGAGGTGGTCGAGCCGCCATACATGGCGCCGTAGAAGACGCCGCAGAACAGGATGAAGGCGCCGGTCGCGCTGACCTGGAAGGTGATCGGCAGCAGCAGCGCGATGGTCAGCGCCGGCCCGATTCCCGGCAGCACGCCGACCGCGGTGCCGAGGAAGCAGCCGAGCAGCGCCCAGCCCAGATTGGCCAGCGTCAGCGCATTGCCGAAGCCGAGCGAGAGGCCGGCGATGGGGTCCATCTACGGCACCTCCTGCCCAAGCGCGCGCAGTACCAGCCCCTCCAGCACGCCGGCGCCGATGTTGACGCCCAGCACTTCCACGAAGCCGAACCAGACGAGCAGCGTCAGCACCAGCGCCACCAGGAGGTCACGCAGCGGCCGGCGGGAGCCGAAGGCGGCGGCGACCAGCACGAACTGCACGCTCGCCGCCAGCGAGAAGCCGAGCGGCCCGATCAGCGCAAGGTTCGCGCCGAGCCCCGCCGCCATCAGCCCGAGCGCGCGCCAATTGGTGCGCGCCTCCGGTACCTCCTCGAGCGTGTGGGACCAGCCACCGCCGAGCGCCACGGCCGAGAGCGCGGCGCCGAGCAGCAGCAGCCCGGCGCCCACCACATAGGGCACCGCCCGCGGCCCGACCTGGGCATAGATGGGCGAGGCCGGGATCGCCCAGGCCTGCCACAGCGCGACCGCGCCGAGGCCGAGCACGAACAGCCCGACGGCGAGATCCGCCCGGGCGCGGCGCCCGGCGGTCACGCCAGCCCGATCTCCTGCAGCACCGCCTCGGTCTGCATGCGGTCGCGCTGCAGGAAGGCGTCCAGCGCCGCGCCGGTGAGGAAGGCGTCCTGCCAGTCCCGCGCCTTCAGCATCTCCGTCCAGGCCGGCAGCGCGTGCAGCTCCGTCATCAGCGTGACGAGCTTCGCCTGCGCGTCCGGGCGAATGCCGGGCGGGGCGAAGACGCCGCGCCAATTGGTGATCACCACCTGCACGCCGCTCTCCTTGAGCGTCGGGATGGCGGGGTCGATCCGCGTCTCGCCGGTGGTCGCCAGCGCGCGCATGCGGCCCGCCTTGATCTGCTCGGCGAACTCCGAAAGGCCGGAGATGCCGGCCTTCACCTGCGCGCCGAGGATCGCCGCCTGGGCCGGGCCGCCGCCGGCAAAGGCGACATAGGAGGCCTCCTTCGCCGAGCGGCCGAGCGATTTCAGGATCAGCCCGAGGGTGATGTGGTCCGTCCCCCCCGCGCTGCCGCCGGCGACCGGCACGGCGCCGGGGTTCTCCTTCAGCGCGTCCAGTAGCCTCTTGAGGTCCCGGATGTCGGAGCTCGCCGGCACCACGATGACGCCCGCCTCCTCGGTCATGCGCGCCACCGGCGTCACATCCTTGAGGCCCACGGGCGTGTGGTTGGTCAGCGTCGCCCCCACCATGATGGAGCCCGCCACCATCAGGCTGTCCGGCCGGCCGCGGCGCTGCGCCACGAAGCGCGGCAGGCCGACCGTGCCCCCCGCGCCGCCGACATTCTCGAACTGGAAGCTGCCGACCAGGCCCGCCTGGCGCGCCACCTGCTCGATGGCGCGGCCGAGCCCGTCCCAGCCGCCGCCCGGCCCGGCCGGGATGAACATGTAGAGGCTGCGGAACAGCTCCTCGGCCGCGCCGGCCGGCCAGGCGAGCGGCGCGGCGGCGAGCGCGATCAGCAGGTCACGGCGGTGCGGCATCGGTCTCCTCCCGATCTTGTCGCCGGCATAGCGCGACAGAGCCGGGAGCGGTACCGCTGCCGGATCAGGCCGCGGGCAGCTCCCGCGCCAGCTCCGGCAGCCCGCCGATCGAGAGCAGGTGGGCGTAGACCGCCTCCAGCCAGCCACGATCGCGCAGCTCGGCCAGCTTCTCGGCGGGCAGCGCGGCCAGCGCCGGCCGCTCCACGGCGAAGAAGCCGTCCACCCGCACCGGCCGGCCGCCCTGGTCGAAGGTGACCTCGGAGGGCCTGAGCAGGCCGAGCTCGGCCAGGCCCTGCGCCATGGTGCGGGTCTTCAGCATGGCCTCCTCCACCGCGCGGGTGAAGGCGAAGGCGCGCTCCAGCTGCGGCGCCGGCTTGCCCTCCTCGGTGAACATCTCGGCGCCGCCCACCTTCACCAGCTGCGCGGCCTGCGGGTCCACGCAGAGGGCGAGGTCGTCCGAACCCTCCGCCACGCGCAGCAGGAAGAACGGGTAGCGGCGCACATAGGCCGGGACGTAGATGCCGGCCCGCCAGGTGCCCTCCGGCGTCACGTGCAGGTTCACGCCGCTGGCAAGCCCCGTGATCGCCACCGGCATGTGCGGCGGCTGGGCGGCGAAGACGATGGGCAGCGTCCGCGCGGCGACCACGAACTCCTCCGCCGCCAGCGGAATGGCGCTGATGCGGGAGGCGAAGCCGTAGCCGACATCCTTCAGCCGCAGCTGGCCGTGGCGCTCGGCCGTCACGGCCTCGAAGCCGTGATAGAGCGGCGGCAGGGCAGGGGTGGACGGGGCGGTTTCGGACATGGCGCGGCTCCTTGGCGGCGCCCTTGTGACGAGCGCCGGCCCCTCGGGCAAGCCAGGATGCGCGCATCGCGCACGGATCCCGCCGGGTGATGCGCCCCAGGCGCGCGGCGCGCGGCGCGCGGCGTGCGGCGCTCAGCCTCGGCCGCGGCCGCGGGCCGG
>DASQVL010000316.1:0-4292 GCA_035640795.1 Crenalkalicoccus sp.
CGCCTACAATGAGGACCGCGCGACGCCGGTCTTCTCCCCCTATAACGGCCGGGTGGTGCGGGCCATGGCGCGGCTCGGCGACCAGGTGCAGGCCGGCGACCCGCTCTTCCAGATCGAGACCACCGACCTCGCCGGCGCGGCCAATGACCTGCTCGCGGCCGCCGACGCCGCCAACAAGGCGCGGACCACGCTCGAGCAGGCGCGGCGGGAGGAGCGGCGCCAGGCCGACCTGTTCGCCGCCCGCGCCGCCTCCCAGCGCGATGTCGAGCAGGCCCGGGTCGCGGCGACCACCGCCGCCTCCGACCTCCGCACCGCGGAGGCCAACCTCGCCGCGGCGCGGGACAAGCTCCGCGTCCTCGGCCGCACGCCGGAGCAGATCGACCGCATCGAGCAGACCCGCCACGTGGACGCCATCTGCTCCGTGGTGGCGCCCATCGGCGGGACGGTGACGCAGCGCCGGGTCGGGCCCGGCCAGTGGCTCAACACCGGCGCCTCGGACCCCGTGTATACGATCGCCGACCTCAGCACCATGTGGCTGGTCGCCGCGGTGCGGGAGCTCGACGCGCCGCTGGTCCAGGTAGGCCAGCAGGTGGACGTGACGGTGGGCGCGCTGCCCGACCGGCATTTCGATGCGCGGATCACCACGGTGGGCGCCGGCCTCGACCCCACCACGCGGCGCCTTTCCGTGCGGGCGGAGGTGCAGGACCCCTCCCACCTGCTGAAGCCCGAGATGTTCGCGACCTTCCGCATCGCGGTCGGGCGTGACCAGCGGGCGGTGGCGGTGCCGGTGAACGCGGTGATCTACCGTGGCAGCGAGGCCAGCCTCTGGGTCGCGCTGGACGGCAACCGCTTCGCGCTGCGGCGCATCCAGCCCGGCATCCGCGCCGACGACCTGCTGGAGGTGACGGACGGCCTCAAGCCCGGCGACCGCGTCGTCACCGGGGGCGCGCTGTTCATCGACCGCGCCGCCCGCATCGACTGAGCCCGCAGCCCGCGCCAGGCCTGCCGCCGCGGCCCGCCTCCGTGTAGGCTGGCCGGGGACGGCGGCGGCGGGCCGTCCGTGCAACCGGATCACCCAGCATGCGCCACATCGTGGGCTTCGCCCTGCAGCGCCGGCCCCTCGTCATCGTCCTGTTCTTCGCCTTCATCATCATCGGGCTGATCGGCTTCAGCCGGCTGAACATCGAGGCCTACCCGGACCCGGTGCCGCCACAGGTCGTCATCATCACCCAGAACCAGGGCCAGAGCGCCGAGGAGATCGAGCGCTACGTCACCATCCCGGTGGAGGTGGCGATGGCCGGGCTGCCCAACCTCACCTCCATCCGCTCGACCAGCCTGTTCGGCCTCTCCGACGTCCGGGTGCAGTTCAACTTCAACTACACCTACGACCAGGCGCTGCAGCAGGTGCTGAACCGGCTGGCCCAGATCAGTGGCCTGCCGGAGGGCGCGCAGCCGCAGATCTCGCCGCTCTCTCCGATCGGCGAGATCATGCGCTACCGGCTGGTGGGGCCGCCCGGCTACGCGCTGGCCGACCTGAAGACGCTGCAGGACTGGGTGCTCGACCGCCGCTTCAAGCGGGTGCCGGGGGTGATCGACGTCACCTCCTTCGGCGGCCAGTCGAAGAGCTACAACGTCGTCGTGAACCTCCGCCGCATGGCGGCGCACGGCCTGACCCTGCCGGAGGTGGTGCGGGCGGTGCGCGCCGGCAACGCAACCGTCGGCGCCGGCGTCATCCGCGTCGGGCCGCAGGCGGCGGTGGTGCAGGGCATCGGCCTGATCCGGGGCCTGGACGACCTCAACCGCGTCGTGGTCTCGGCCGAGCAGGGCATTCCCGTCCTGCTCTCCGACATTGCGCAGATCGAGGTCGGGAACCTGCCGCGCCTCGGCATCGCCGGCCAGGCGCAGGACAACGACGTGGTGCTCGCGACGGTGCTGATGCGCCGCGGCGAGCAGACGCTCCCGACCATCCACGGCGTGCAGCAGGAGGTGGCGCGCATCAATGCCGGCGGCGTGCTGCCACCCGGCGTCCGCATCATCCCCCTCTACGACCGCGAGGACCTGGTCAAGATCACGACGCGCACGGTGGTGCACAACATCATCGAGGGCGTCTGCCTGATCCTGATCATCCAGTGGCTCTTCCTCGGCGACTTCCGCGGCGCGCTGGTGGTGGCGGCGACCATCCCCTTCGCCTTCCTCTTCGCCATCCTGCTCATGCTGATGCGGGGCGAGAGCGCCAACCTGCTCTCCCTCGGCGCGCTGGATTTCGGCCTGCTGGTGGACAGCACCGTCATCATGGTGGAGAACATCTACCGCCATCTCGGCCTCGCCCGCGCGCATGGCCACCGGCTGCCGGTGCCCCCCGGCTCGCGGGAGCTCTCCGGCCTGCCGCTGACCGTGCTGCGGGCGGCGGGCGAGGTGGACAAGGCGATCTTCTTCTCGGCGCTGATCATCATCGCCGCCTTCATCCCGCTCTTCACCCTGGGCGGGATCGAAGGGCGCATCTTCGGCCCGATGTCGAAGACCTACGCCTACGCCATCATCGGCGCGCTGCTGGCGACCTTCACCATCACCCCCGCACTCGCCGCCGCCCTGCTGCGGGAGGAAAGCCAGGAGCGCGACACGCCGCTGGTGCGCGCGCTGCGCTGGGGGCACAAGCGGCTTTACGGCGCTGCCATGCGCGCGCGCGGGCCCTGCCTCGGCGTCGCCGCGCTGCTCTTCGCCGCGGCGGTCTTCCTGCTCTCCTCGCTCGGCGCCGAGTTCCTGCCGACGCTGGAGGAGGGCAATCTCTGGGTGCGCGCCACCATGCCGGGCACGATCAGCCTGGAGGAGGGCAACGCCACGGTGAACCGCATCCGCCGCGCCCTGCTGGAATTCCCGGAGGTGATCACCGCCACCTCCCAGCAGGGAAGGCCGGATGACGGCACGGACAGCGCCGGCTTCTTCAACGCGGAGTTCTTCCTTCCGCTGAAGCCGCCCGACGAGTGGACCACGGCGCGGAACCGCGACGGCCTGGTGCACGCGATGCAGGAGAGGCTCGCGCGCGAGTTCGTCGGCGTGGATTTCAGCTACGCCCAGGCGATCTCGGACAACGTGCAGGAAGCCGCCTCCGGCGTGAAGGGGGCCAACGCCATCAAGGTGTTCGGGCCGGAGCTCGACATCCTGGTGCGCAAGGCCGAGGAGATCCGCCAGCAGCTGGTGCAGGTGGAGGGCGTCGCCGACCTCGCCGTCTTCCGCTCGCTCGGCCAGCCGACGGTCGCCATCCGGATCGACCGGGCGCGCGCCGCGCGCTTCGGCCTCTCGGTCGACGACATCAACGAGGTGATCGAGGCGGCGGTCGGCGGGCGGGAGGCCGGGCGGCTCTACGAGCCGGGCGGAGACCGCAATTTCCCGATCATGGTCCGCCTCGCCGCCCTGTTCCGGGAGGATCCGGAGGCCATCGGCCGCATCCCGGTCGGCGGCGCGCGCGGCGCGACGCTGCAGGACGTGGCGGACATCAAGCTCACCTCCGGCGTCAGCTACATCTACCGTGAGGATGCCAGCCGCTACGTGCCCATCCGCTTCTCGGTCCGCGGCCGCGACCCGGCGAGCACGGTGGCGGAGGCGCAGGCGCTGGTCGCCCGCAACGTCGACCTGCCGCCCGGCTACCGGCTGGACTGGGTGGGCGAGTTCCGCAACCTGCAGGACGCGCTGCGCCGCCTGATGGTGGTGGTGCCGGCCGCGCTCTGCCTCATCCTCGTCCTGCTCTACGTGCAGTTCAACACGCTCCGGGAGACGCTGCTGGTCTTCGGCATCGTGCCGCTGTCCATCACCGGCGGCGTCATCGCGCTGGCGGTCGCCGGGCTGAATTTCAGCGTCCCCGCCGCCATCGGCTTCCTCGCGCTCTTCGGCATCACGGTGATGGAGGGCATCATCATGCTCTCGCACTTCAACCATCTGCGCATGGAGGGCATGCACTGGCGCATCGCGCTCGACCAGGCGGGCCGGGACCGCATGCGCCCGGTCTTCATGACCTGCTTCGCGAGCTTCACCGGCCTGCTGCCCATGGCGCTCGCCTCCGGCATCGGGGCGGACGTGCAGAAGCCGCTGGCCCTCGTCGTGGTAGGCGGCATCGGGCTCGTGCCGCTCTTCATCCTTGTGGTCTTCCCGGCGATGATCGACCTGCTCGGCCGCCCGCGCTCCGTGCGCCTCTCGGCGCGGGATGACCGCACGCTCGGGGTGGAGGCGTGAGGCGGCCCGGCGCCGGCGCGCGCGGGGCGCTGCTCGGCCTCGCCCTGCTCGCCTCGCCCGCTCTG
>DASQVL010000317.1:0-6420 GCA_035640795.1 Crenalkalicoccus sp.
AGAACCCGTCCATGCTGCGGGCGCGCTACCTGGAGGCGCACGACCTGGTGCTGCAGGCCTGGACGCGGCCGGAGACCTTCAGCTTCGCCGGGCGGTTCAACCAGCAGCGCTACGTGAACACCTGGCCGCGGCCGATCCAGCGCCCGCACCCGCCGATCTGGATCCCGGGCGGCGGCTCGGTCGAGACCTGGCAGTGGTGCGCCGAGATGGACTACGTCTACTGCTACCTGTCCTACTACGGCTACAAGGCGGGCCGGCAGATCATGGACGGCTTCTGGGCGGAGATGGACCGCCTGGGCAAGGACCGGAACCCCTACCGCGCCGGCTTCTTGCAGTTCATCGGCGTGGCCGAGAGCCGCGAGCAGGCCTTCGAGCTCTATCGCAAGCCGGCCGAGTATTTCTATGGGCGCTGCCTGCACGTGGACGGACGCTGGGCGACGCCGCCCGGCTACATGACGGAGGCGACGCAGCGCGCCGGGCTGCGGAGCCAGGTGGCGAAGGCGGCGGGCACCGACAGCACCCTGGGAAAGGGCACGCAGGAGCGCTTCGCCGGCACGGCGAAGGACATGGAAGGCATCGTGGAGCGCGGCTACGTCATCATCGGCAGCCCGGACGAGGTGGCGGCGCAGCTGCGCGAGGTCGGCACCACGCTGAATGTCGGCCACCTGATGCTGCTGCTGCAATTCGGCTGCATGGACAAGCAGCTGACCCAGTACAACACACGCCTTTTCGCCGAGCGCGTGCTGCCGCAGCTGCGCGACGTGCATGCCGGATGGGAGGATCGCTGGTGGCCGCAGCCGATGGCGGCGGCCGAGCGCGCGGCGCTGCCCGCCTTCCAGCCGCGCCTCGCGGCGGAGTAGCGCTCAGCACGCCGCCTTCGGCGTCGAGCGCATGGGCGGCCGCGCAGGCATCGTCGTAGCGGCGGGGCCGCGCAAGCGGGGTCCACTCCTTTTTCCAGATTTCATGGTTGATTTTTTCTAACTCAGCCCCGCAGCCTCCGCCAGCACAGGCCGGTCCAGCACAGGCCAACAGGGAGGACGCCCGATGCCCCGCATGATCTTCGTCAACCTGCCCGTCCGGGACCTCGCCCGCGCCACGGCTTTCTACGAGGCGGTGGGCGCCACCCGCGACCCGCGCTTCTCCGACGACACGGCCGCCTGCCTGACCCTCTCCGAGGCGATCCACGTCATGCTGCTCACCCATCCCAAATTCGGCCAGTTCACGCCGCGGCCGATCGCCGATGCGCGGGCGGCGAGCGAGGTGCTGCTCTGCATTTCGGCCGAGAGCCGGGCGGAGGTGGACGCGCTGGTGGGCCGCGCCGTGGCCGCGGGGGGCACCGCCGATCCCGCGCCGCGCCAGGACCACGGCTTCATGTACGGCCGCAGCATCGAGGATCCGGACGGCCATATCTGGGAGGTGATGTGGATGGACGTCGCGGCCTTCGAGGGCGCGCGGGCGCAGGGCTGAGCGATGGCGAAGCGCGCCCCGTGCCTCCGGCTGCCCGGCCGAGGCCGAGGCGCGGCACCGCCCCGCGGACGCGCCTTCGGGGTGAGGCGCGGCGGCGCCCTTCCCCGCGGCGCCCGCCCGTGCTGAAACCGCGGCATGGCCCACGATCCGACCGCGATCCTCGCCCATCTCGACCGAGAGGCCGCGGCCTCCCGCGCGCGGCTCATGGACTGGCTGCGCATCGCCTCCATCAGCGCGCAGCCGGCGCATGCCGCCGACTGCGTGCGCGCCGCCGAATGGGCGCGCGACCGCCTGACGGAGTCCGGCTTCCGCGCGGAGCTCCGCCCGACCGCGGGGCATCCCTGCGTCGTCGCGCACCATCCCGGCCCGGGCGGCGCCGCGCCGCACCTGCTCTTCTACGGCCATTACGACGTGCAGCCGCCGGAGCCGCTCGAACTCTGGGAGAGCCCGCCCTTCGAGCCGGTGATCCGCGAGGGGCGGCACGGCCCGCGAATCGTCGCCCGCGGCGCGGTGGACGACAAGGGCCAGACCATGATGTGGCTGGAGGCGCTCCGCGCCTGGCACGCGGTGGCCGGCGGCCCGCCCTGCCGCGTCACCGTGCTGATCGAGGGCGAGGAGGAGGTGGGCAGCCCGAGCCTCGACGCCTTCCTCGCGGCGAACCGCGCGGAGCTTGCGGCCGATGTCGCGGTGATCAGCGACACCGGCATGTGGGACATCGACACGCCTGCGGTCACCACGCGGCTGCGCGGCCTGGTCTACACGCAGATCGATCTCCACGCCGCGAAGCGCGACCTGCATTCCGGCCTGTTCGGCGGCTCCGCGCTCAACCCGATCAACCTGCTGACCCGCATCCTGGGCGGGCTGCATGACGAGCAGGGGCGCATCCAGATCCCGGGCTTCTACGAGGGCATCGCGCCGCTCTCGCCTGAGCAGCGCGCCGAATGGGCGGGCCTGGGCTTCGACGAGGGCGCCTTCCTCGGCGAGATCGGCCTCTCCGCGCCTTCGGGCGAGGCGAACCTGCCCGGCCTCGAGCGCATGTGGGCGCGGCCGACGGCGGATGTGAACGGCATCTGGGGCGGCTATGCGGGGTCGGGCAGCAAGACCGTCATCGCGGCGGAGGCGCATGCCAAGCTCTCCTGCCGCCTGGTGCCCGGCCAGGATCCGGCTCGGGTGGTGGAGGGGATCCGGCAATTCGTGCAGTCCCGCCTGCCGCCGGATGCGCGGGCGGAGGTGCAGGTCTTCTCCACGACGCCTGGCATCGAGGTGCCGGCCGAGAGCCGCTTCGTCCGGACGGCGCGGCAGGCGCTGGCGGCGGAGTATGGCAGGCCCGCCGTGCTGATCGGCAGCGGCGGCTCCATCCCGGTGGTGGAGAGCCTGAAGCGGCTGCTCGGGCTCGACAGCCTGCTGGTCGGCTTCGGCCTGGCGGATGACCAGGTGCACAGCCCGAACGAGAAGTTCGACCTGCGCTGCTTCCATGGCGGGGCGCGCAGCCATGCGCGCATGCTGGCGGCCTTCGCGGAGGGGTGAGGGTGGGGGTCCTGGGGAAGAACCTTCCCTTCCTCCCCCAAGGACAGCCTAGTGTCCTGCCTGCGAAGTTTGCTGCTTCAGCAGCGAGCGGAGCGGACCAGCAGGCCACTGAAAACAAAGGCTGGTGGACCGAGAACGAAGTCCGAAGGACTTCGGAATCGGGACACTAGGAAGATGCCGCCGGCGCCACCATCCGCCCCAGCCGCCGCCCGCCGAAGATGTGCACGTGGAAGTGCCCCACCTCCTGCCCCGCATCCGGCCCCATATTGCTGAGCAGCCGGTACCCCGTCCCCTCCAGCCCCAGCTCCCGTGCCATCTGGCTGACCGCCCGCCAGAAGCCGGCGATCTCCGCCTCCGACGCGCCGGCATGGAAATCGGCCGAGCTCACCCAGCGCCCCTTCGGGATCACCAGCACATGCGTCGGTGCCAGCGGGTTGATGTCGTGGAAGGCGAAGGCGAAGGCGTCCTCATGCACCTTTCGCGCCGGGATCTCCCCGCGCAGGATGCGCGCGAAGACGTTGCTGTCGTCATAGGGCGGCATGCCGGTCACGGCCATGATGCGCGGTCCGTCGTTGTGGCGAGGCACTCTGCCACTGGATGCCGCCGCCGTCAGGGCAGCTTGCTGGTGCGCGCCGCGCCGACGATGCCCTTCGGCCGCGCCGCCTTCTCGGCGATGCCGCTGATGCCCTCCCGCCGGCGGAGCTCGGCCCAGACCTCCTCCGGCCGGATGCCGGCATCCACCCAGACCACCATCAGGTGATAGAGCAGGTCCGCGCTCTCCAGGATGGTCGCCGCGCGGTTGCCGAGCGCGGCTTCGATCACGCACTCCACCGCCTCCTCGCCCAGCTTCTGCGCCACCTTGGCGGTGCCGCGCGCCATCAGCCGGGCGGAGTGGGAGTTGGCGGCGTCGCCCGCCTGGCGCCGCGCCTCCACCGTCTCCCACAGCCGGTCGAGGACGGTGGCGTCCGCGGCCTCGACCGCCACCTCCAGAGGCTCGAGGTGCCGCACCTCGGCGCGCCGGGCGCCCTTCGCCTCCTTGGCCACCGGCGGGATACCGGCGGGCATTGGCAGGGGCAGCCGGCGCCTGGCGGCCTTCTTCTTGGTCTTCGCCTCCTTGCCCATGTTCAGCCGCCGGCCGCCGCGGGGCGCACCGGCAGGCCCGCCGCGGCGAGCGCCGCCTTGGCCTCGGCGATGCGCATCGTCCCGTAATGGAACACGCTGGCGGCGAGCAGGCCGGTTGCCCCCGCCCGCGCGCCCTCAACGAAATGCTCCGGCGCGCCGACGCCGCCCGAGGCCACGATCGGCACCGCGACCGCGGCGCGCACCGCGCGCAGCAACTCGAGGTCGAAGCCCGCCCGCGTCCCGTCGCGGTCCATGCTGGTCAACAGGATCTCGCCCGCCCCCGCCGCCGCCATGCGCGCGCACCAGGCAATGGCGTCGAGTCCGGTCGGGCGTCGCCCGCCATGGGTGAACACCTCCCATTTCCCCGGCCCGCTCGCCCGCGCATCCACGGCGACGACGATGCACTGGCTGCCGAAGGCCTCCGCCGCGCGGGAGACCAGGGCGGGATCGGCAACGGCCGCGCTGTTGATGCTGGCCTTGTCGGCGCCGGCCAGCAACAGCCGGCGGATGTCCTCCACGCTGCGCACGCCGCCCCCCACGGTCAGCGGGATGAACACCTCGGCCGCCGTGCGCGCCACAACGTCCAGCATGGTGTCGCGGTTCTCGTGCGAGGCGGCGATGTCGAGGAAGATGACCTCGTCCGCGCCTTCCCGGTCATAGGCGCGGGCCTGCTCCACCGGGTCGCCGGCATCACGCAGGGCGACGAAGTTCACGCCCTTCACCACGCGGCCGTCCTGCACATCGAGACAGGGGATGATGCGGAGGGCGAGCACTCCACCACCTTGAGGATTGTCGGTTGCCGCGACGCCCGCGGCGGAACGACATGCGGGGCGCGGCCGGGGCGGTCAAGCGGCGATCGCGTGACAGACGCGGAACGGCCCGACGCATTGCCGGCGCAGCCCGGGCGCCGCATCCTGGCCGCGCGGCCCGGCCGGCCGCGCAACACACCGGATCCGTGCCATGCAGCCGAAGGCGGCGCCTGCCCATCCGCCGCAGCGCCTGCTGCGCGGCATCCTGTTCATGGTGCTGGCCGGGATGCTGTTCCCCTTCATGGCCACCTTCGCCAAGATCCTGGGGCAGGACTACTCCTCGCTGCAGGTCTCCTGGGCGCGCGCCTTCGTCCATGTGGTCTTCCTGCTGGCACTGTTCCTGCCCCGGTACGGCGTCGGGCTGCTGCACACGCGGTGGCCGGCGCTGCAACTGGCGCGTTCGGCCGCCCTCTTCACCTCCAACCTCTGCTACTTCCTCGCCATCACCTTCATCCCGATCGGCCAGGCGGCGGCGATCAGCCAGACGGCGCCGCTGATCGTGGCCCTGCTGGCCTGGCCGCTGCTCGGCGAGCGCACCACGCCGGACCGCATGCTGGCGCTCGCCGCCGGCTTCCTCGGCGTGCTGCTGATCATCCGCCCTGGGGGCGCGGTGTTCCACCCGGCCTCGCTGCTCTGCGTCGCCAACGCGACCTGCTACGCGCTCTACCAGATCATGACGCGGCGGATCGCGGCGAGCGACAGCGCCGCGACCTCCGCCACCTACAGCTCGGTCGTCGGCGCCTTCGGCATGCTGCTGGTGCTGCCCTTCGTCTGGCAGACGCCGGCGGGGGCGGCGGACGCGCTGATGTTCGTCGCGGTCGGGGTGATCGGCGCGCTCGGCCATTACTGCATCGCCCGGGCGCTGGGCTACGCGCCGGCGAACATCGTCTCGCCCTTCCAGTACGTGCAGCTGCTGGGCTCGGTCGGCGTCGGCTGGCTGTTCTTCGGCGACCTGCCGGATGCGGTGACCTGGGCGGGGGCGGCGGTGATCGTGGCCGCCGGGCTCTGGATCGGCTGGAGCCAGGCGCGGCGCCGGGGGCGGTAGGCGCTGGGCGCGGGGCGACAGCAGGTCAGGAGGTGCGCGAGCTCTGCCCGCCGGAATTTGGTTGCCTTCGTCAGTAAACCGGATGACGATGGCAGCAAAATCCGGAGGGAAGGATGCCGGAGGCCGAGCTCGACGGGTGCATCGCCACCGTCCGCCGCTTCAGCCGCTTCTACACGCGGCGCATCGGCCTGCTGCATGAAGGGCTGCTCGGCGGCCCGCTCTCCCTCGCCGAAGGGCGCCTGGTCTATGAGCTCGCGCAGCGCGGCACCGCGACGGCGCGCGAGCTCGGCGCGGAGCTCGACCTCGACTCCGGCTATCTCAGCCGCCTGCTGCGGGGGCTGGAGGCGCGCGGCCTGCTGTCGAGGCGCCCCTCGCCCGAGGACGGGCGGCAGGCGCTGCTCTCCCTGACCCCGGCGGGGCGCGAGGCCTTCGCCGTCATGGATGCCCGCT
>DASQVL010000318.1:0-4028 GCA_035640795.1 Crenalkalicoccus sp.
GAACCAGGAGCTCGCGGCGCGGCAGCTGACGGTCAGCGTCGCCGCCAACCAGACGGGCAACGTCAATATCTACGCTGGTTTCGTGCAGCCCCTGGTCGAGCCGCTGATCCCGTCCAACCGCTGGTACCTGTTCTCGGATCCCGTCGGCGCGCCGGTCTACGTCTACGGCTACCTGAACGGCGCCGAGGGGCCGCAGGTCACCACCGGCCCCGTGTCGGGCGTCGACGGCGTCGAGGTCTCGGTGATTTTCGACTTCGGCGTCGGCGCCATCGACTGGCGCGGCGCCTGGTTCAACGCCGGTACCTGAGCCTTCGCTGGGCCGTGTTCCTCGGTGCTGGCCTTGGCGGGAATGCGGCGATCAGGCTGGCTGATAGCCGAACCGACTACAAAGGCTTGCCCTCACTTGTTGCCCAAGCCGGCATCAGAGCATTGCTGGGAAGGCTCTTGTCCAGAACCTTCCGGGCTGTCTCGACGCCCGCCACGGGCAGTCCAGTAGGATCCAACTTGCCGATTTGCACCAGCACCGAGGCCTGATCCCAATAGATATGCTCGTGCGCCAGCTTGTCGTCTCGGAACTGGATGATCGCGACAAGCGGGATCTCCACCTTCCGGCCGGTCGGAGGAATGCCAGGCAGCATCCAGTCGATCTCCGTCGCATGGGTGAAGCTAAGCACCATCTCATCAACGATACGGTCGGTTCCCACGGTGCGACTGACGGGGTTCAGCGTCATGTCCGCTGGATTGGCGCCGATGAAGTGGTACTTGTAGAAGCGCTTCAGCTGTTCATGGCCAACACCACCGGTGATCGTCGGAATGTGGTTCACATACGGCTCATCCACCATGGTCGCCATAGTGGCATCGACATCGCGCGTCTCGAACTCGTAGCGGCAATGCGCCTCCCAGAGCGCAACCAGATCGTGCTCGGCCATAGGCGGCGTCCTTCGATGCGAAGGTGGCGTTATGCCACCGATTGCGACGACATGCTGTCGACGGCGCTGGGCCGGCAGACCGCAGCAGAGCAATAAGACACAGGCTTCCGCCGGTCCGAGGCAAGCATTTTCCGCCGGCACCTGAGTCGGCAGCCGGTGCCGCTTCGCGTCTCCGCTGCACCCAATTGCAGCCTGCCGCTTCCTCCAACTCCCAGGAACATCTTATGCGCAACTTTGTCCAGCCGGGCGACAGCCTGGCCGTCTCTGTCCCCTACTCGGGCGGCGTCACCGCCGGCCAGGGCGTCCTGGTCGGCGCGCTGTTCGGCGTCGCCGCGGTGGACGGCGCCCAGAACGCCACCATCGAGGTGCAGACCAAGGGGGTCTTCGACCTCACCAAGGAGCCCGCGCTCGCCATCACCGCCGGCGCCCGGGTGTTCTGGGACAACACCAACCGCCGCATCACCACCACCGCCACCGGCAACTTCCAGGTCGGCCTCGCCACGACGGCGGCGCTCGCCGCCGACGCGACGGTCCGGGTGGTGCTGCTGCGCGTGCCGGCGAGCGGCGCATGACCACCGTGGACCCGAAGACCACGCGCGGCTACCGCAACCGCAACCCGGGCAATATCGAGCATGTCGCCGCCAACCGCTGGCAGGGCCTGGCCGAGCCGCCCTCGGACGGCCGCTTCTGCCGCTTCGTGGGCCACGAGTACGGCCTGCGCGCCCTGGCCGTGCTGCTCATCACCTACCAGGACCGCCACGGGCTGCGGACGGTGCGCGACATGATCACCCGATGGGCCCCGCCTGCGGAGAATGACACCGCCGCTTACCTCACCGCGGTCGCCCGCCGCATGGGCGTCGGGCCGGACGACCCGCTTGACCTGCACCGGCACGACCATCTCCGGCCGCTGGTCGAGGCCGTCGTCGCGCATGAATGCGCCGGGCTCACCTACCCGGCCACGGTGGTGGATCGGGCGCTGACCCTGGCCGGCGTACCGCCGGCGGCACCGAGGACGCTGGCGCAGGTGGCCGCCGCGACCGACACTGGCCGTGGGGCGATGCTGGTCGGCGCCGCGGGCGTCGCCACTGCCCTGGCGCAGGCCGCCCCGGCGATCCAGGCGCTCGGTGACCTCGCCCCGGTCGTCGCCGTCGCCGTCGTCCTTGCCGCCGTCGCGGGCGTGCTCGCCTGGCGGCTGGGCCGGCCAGCATGAGCGCCTTCGCCGCGGCCATGGGCGTGCTGGCCGCGGACCCGAACCTCGGCACCGATGCAACCTTCCGCGCCGGCGGTACCGGCCCGGAGATGCCTCACCGGGTCCTCCGCTCCAGCCCGGATCGGCTGGGCGAGGCCTTCGGCACCACGCTGGTGCAGGCCACCGACGTGCTCGCCGCGGCGATCGCCGCGCTGCCCGCCATCGAGGCGGGCGACACCTTCGCCCTCGGCGACGAGGTCCTGACCGTCCAGCACGCCGAGCGCGACGCCGCCGGCGTCGCCTGGCGCGTCCTCTGCCAGCGGTAGGAGAAATCCATGCCCGACCCCGAGCGCCTCAGCGCGATCCTGGGCGAGGCGCTGCTCGCCGCCGGACTCGGGGCGCTTGGCACCATGGCTCGGCTCGCCGCGGCGGATCGGCCGCTGCTCACCGGCGCCTTCCTGGTGCACGCGCTGGCGGGCGGCAGTCTCGGCACGGGGGCCTGGCTGATCGCCCGCGCGGTCGAGCTCGAGGGCTGGTGGCTGTTCGCGGTGCCCTGGCTCGCCGGCACGCTGGGCTACGCCGCCCTGCACGACCTGCTGCTGCGGGTGCTGAACCGCCGGCTGGGCGGGCCCTGAGCCCTGCAAGTCGCTGAACACCATGCCCACCTAGCGGTAATATTGGGCGAGCCTGGCATTTGCGTCCGCGCGGACGCGCAACCCGGCGGCGTGTTCGTCCATGGGCCAGACGCTGGACCGTAGGCTGGGCCTTCGCCCCATGCGGCGAACCGATACCGCATCAGCGGGAGGAGGCGAGATGGCACTCGATGCAGAAGCCTTCACGGCGTTCGAACGGACCGCCCATGACCGCATTGCCGGGCGCTACGCGGAGGTCTTCGCTCCGCTGACCAGCCTCGCGCTGGAACCGCTGCTCGATGCCGCACGGGTCGCGCCAGCGCGACGGCTTCTCGATGTCGGCACCGGACCCGGCGTGGCCGCCGCGGCGGCGCAGGCCCGGGGGGCGGCAGTCACTGGCGTGGACGTCTCTCCGGGCATGATCGCGCTGGCGAACAAGGCCCGTCCCGGCATCGATTTCCGAGTGGCCGAGGTAACGGCCCTGCCGTTTCCGGACGCCATCTTCGACGCGGTGATCTGCAATTTTGCGCTGGGTCACTTCCCGGATCCCCAGGCCGCGCTGGCCGAATGCGTGCGCGTCCTGGCGCCGGGCGGCAGCTTGGCCTTCAGTTGGTGGGACCAGCCGGAGCGCCAGCGGGTGCAGGGGCTGTTCCGCGAAGCGATCGCGGAACTGGCGCTGCCGCCGCACCCGGACGTGCCGCAGGGCCACGATACGCTCCGGTATTCGGACGCCGACGCCTTCGCTGGTCTGTTGCGCGACGCAGGGCTCGCCGAGGTGACGGTGGCGGCGCACCGGACCACCTACCTCATGCCGGATGCCGAGGCGCTGTGGCAGGCAGGCATGGGCGGCATGGCGATCGCTGCCAGCGCGGTGGCGGCCCAGGACGCGACCACCCAGGCCCGGGTGCGCGACGCCATCGCCCGGCGAGCGGAGACCTATCGGACCCCGCGGGGACTCGAGATCCCCATCGCCTTCCTCATCGGCACAGGACAGAAGATTTAACGCTCAGGAGCTAACAGACCTTCCGTGCGCATCGGGGCGATCGTCAGCGACCTCCGCCGCGTGCTGGCGGCCGAGGTCGCCGCCGGCGAGCGCGCCGCCACCCAGGCGGTGCGGACCGAAACGGAGGCGCTGAAGCGCGAGCTGCGGGAGCAGGTGGTCGCGGCCTTCGGCGGCAAGGGCCGCGGCATCGCCAATGCCTGGCGCTCGGCGGTCTACCCCCGCTCGGGCGTGTCGCTTCGGGCGGCCGGCCTGGTCTGGACCAAGGTGCCGAACGT
>DASQVL010000319.1:0-2031 GCA_035640795.1 Crenalkalicoccus sp.
AAGTAGAAGGGCGGCTCGCGCGTCGGGTCGCTGCCCATCTCGATCGCGTGCTCCGCGTAGTTGCGGCCGACGCAGAAGATGCGGCGGACCGGGAACATCTGGCTGCTGCCCTTGACGGGGACGGCGGCGATGACCGGGGGCGCGATGACGTAATCGGACATGGAGGGCGGCTCCGCGCTGCGAGGCGCGGGCTTAGCCCGTGATCGGCGCGGGCGAAACACCCCGGGGCGTGGATCGTTGCGGGAATGCTGGCGCAGCCTCCGGACGGAAGGCCCACAACCGTCCCGGGTGGCTGGCCCGCTCGTCCGGCCCGCCCTCCGCCGCCGCGACGGCCCCGCTCGCCGGGCCCTGTCCGGACGCCCGGGACCCGTTCCGCCCGCGCACGGCATGCCGATCCGGCGTTGACGGGCCTAATGCCGCGGCGCAAAAAAAGCGCCCGGACAGGGGGGTGTCCGGGCGCCGTTCTTCTTAGTTTCCGATCGGAAAGGTCGGGCGAGCCGGCAGGGGAAACCGTCTCGTCCGCTGGGGACTTTCGTCCTCAGCGACCTTAGGATAGTCACTCCGGGGCCTGGACGCAAAAGCCGAATAAGCGGTGCCCCCAGGCAACACCGCCCCTCCGGCCATGATCGCGCAAGCTTGAACCGGCTACTCCGCGGCGAGCGCCGTTGGCGCTTCCTCCCGCAGCCGGCGCCGGTACCAGGCCATGGCCGCCGCGCCGAACAGTTCGAACAGGCCGCGGCTCAGCGAATCCCGCTCCCAGTCGTATTCAGGATGCCATTGCACGCCGAGCGCGAAACCCGGCGCGTCCTTCACCCGCACCGCCTCGATCGTGCCGTCCGGCGCCCAGCCCTCCGCCACCAGGCGCGGCGCCAGCCGCCTTATGCCCTGGTTGTGCAGGGAGTTCACCGCGATCTCCGTCCCCCCGGCCAGGCGGGCGAGGGGGCTCGTGGGCGCGAGCCGCACGCCGTGCGCCTTGGCAATGCGCGCCCGCGCCAGCTTCTGGTCGGCCGGGGTCGAATGGTCGAACCGCCCCGGCAGGTCCTGGACCCGCTGGTCGAGGCTGCCGCCGAGCGCGACGTTCAGCTCCTGGAAGCCGCGGCAGATGGCGAGCAGCGGCAGGCCGGCGCCGATCGCGGCGCGGATCAGCGGCAGGGTGGTGGCGTCGCGCGCCAGGTCCTCCGGCGTGCCCTCGGCATGCGGCGGGCCCTCGTAGAATTCCGGGCAGACGTTGGAGCGGCTGCCGGTCAGGATCAGCCCGTCGAGCCGCGGCAGGATGTCGGAGGCGAGCGTGTCCCCGGCCGCGGGCAGCAGCGCCGGCACGCCGCCCACAGGGCCGAGCACCACGCGCACATAGCTGTCCGAGGCCGCGTGATTCGGCATGCCGAAAATGCCGAAAGGCTTCACGCAGCAGGAAATGCCGATCAGCGGTTTCATGTCGCTGGCAAGGTCGCCTGTCGTTGCGGCGCAATCAAGGCAGGTCCGTGCAAATTCCGCGCCGCACCGCGCATGGCCGGCATCGCCCTGGGTGATGGCGGGCTGCGTGACACCAGGCGCACGAAGTTCCGGCCCCGCGGCCGGCGAAGCCGGCCGAGGCCGCGACTGCGGCCCGCGGCCAGTGCAGCGAGCCAAGCCGCGGAGCGGCGCCGGCGTTTGAGGCCGGCCCACCGCCCGCCTACTGGATGCCGAGCTCCTCCCGGAACCGCGGATCGTTGAAGTCGAACAGCAGGTTCGGGTACCGCCCGCCATATTCCGGCTGGTAGAGGCTGACCCGCGTCTCCCGTCCCTGCGCGTCCACCACTGCCCACTGCTTGAGCTCGACCGGGTTGTCGGAGAACACCAGGGTGAGCTGCCCCTCCGCCTGCGCCCCGGTGCGGAACAGGGTGACACGGAACACGCCCTGGCCGCGCTCCACGCCGCTGACGGTCACGTCGCCGGAGAGCCGCAGATTGTCCCGCAGCAGCAGGCCGAGCGGCGTCGAGGAGATGGGCAGGACGGTGGCCTGCTTGAGCTGGCGGTCGAAGTAGAAGAACT